>JALOTB010000137.1 GCA_025458165.1 Chromatiaceae bacterium
TTCCAGAATGAGCTGTGACAGCAATCCCCAGACGACAAACCCGGCGGATAGAAATGGGAGATAAAGCGAAAGGTCCTGGTTGAAGATCTTCCCGTAGAGGAGACCGAGCGCCAGGACCATCACGCCCATCGAGATCGTGATCCAAAACGGCCCGAGGAAAGACCGGCGATAGCGTTGCCGCATCTCGTGGAAGCCGATCATTCCCCACAGCGGATATCGCCGCAGCCCCGTCAGCAGGTCGTCGATGGCGCGTTGGATCTGTCGCCGGCTGAGGCCGTCGCGTAGCTGGGCGAGCAGAGCGGACTGCGGAACGCTGTCTCTTGTCATAGGGTACCGAGCTCGAAGGGCGCGCCCAGGGAGTGGAGCGCACTCGTTAACGCGAAACTCGCGCGAAACGCGCTCCCCATCCCCTTCGCCCTCTGGAAGATGGCCGGGGCGGGGGAACGATCATAGCGAGGCACTCCTTTCATGTTGCGGGGTGGCGTGCATCGCTTCGATCGTTAGGGCACGAGTGGGGAGGAACATGGTCGGAATCCGAGGCCCTCGCTCAGACTGGGATCGCGCCGGTCACATTGACCGCTGGCGGCAAGACCTCGGCGTCAGCGCCACGGACGCAACCTCATCGCACTGGTTCGCGCAGCGCCGACCACCCGCCTGAACAGATCGCAACCGGGCACCGCCAGACGCACGCTTATGACGCCCGAGGGTTGGCCGCGCCCGTGCTGTAACACCCCAACGCACCTCCTGGTCTGGGCTCAGGGGACGACCTCTCGCGGCGCGAGAACCAGCCCCGGCCTCTCGGCCACATCCGTTCCAAGCTCAGGGCTGGGATTCGCCACGTGGGCGCACGGGGCGCCCAAAAACCGTGGTAGTATATCAAACAAAGGCACGTTTACGACGCTCTGGCGAATTGCCGAGCCATTCCGGGCGAGGACTGATGAGCTTTCTGCTCGTATCGTTCGCGCCTATCAGGCGATTTCCGAAGTTGGGGCTTAGGCATCATGTCTGCTCGCCTACGTCGGCTCTGGAGGGGGCTTCCCATCTCGATTGGGACTAAGCAGAGGATCCGTTCTTTATTCTTCCTGCTTGCTCCCTTCGCATTCCGCGATCACCCCGCGTTTACGGCTTGGCAGGCGCAGAGAAAGCGACCGAGCTCGCCCATGGATCCGCTCGCTTGCGATTGGGCGGTGGCGGTACCATTGACAGAGCTTCCGCCCCCTGCCGACCTGCCGGTGCGGACGCTGGCGTTTTATCTCCCGCAATACCATCCGATCCCTGAGAATGATGAGTGGTGGGGGAAGGGGTTCACGGAGTGGCGCAACGTGATTCGGGGGCGCCCCCGCTTCGTCGGGCATTACCAACCTCATTTGCCTGGCGAGCTTGGTTTCTACGATCTCCGTGTCCCCGAGGTTCAGGCACGCCAAGTCGAGTTGGCAAGACTCTACGGCATTGCCGGCTTCGTCTTTTATTTCTACTGGTTCGATGGCCGCCGGCTTCTCGAGCGTCCGCTCCTGAACTATCTCGGGGACACCAAGCTCGATCTGCCGTTCTGTTTGTGCTGGGCGAATGAGAGCTGGAGTCGCCGATGGGACGGGCGGGAGCAGGACGTGTTGGTTGCGCAGGCGCACTCGGCCGAGGACGATCTGGCATTCATCGGTTACGTTGCAGCTTATTTGAGGGATTCGCGGTACATCAGAGTCGGTGGGCGGCCGCTTTTGCTCGTCTATCGCCCGGACCTGTTGCCCGACCCCCGGGCTACAGCGGAGCGCTGGCGGCGCTGGTGCCGCGAGCAGGGGGTGGGTGATCTGTTTATCGCCTATACGCAGTCGTTCGAGGCAACCGATCCCGAGGTTTACGGGTTCGACGCGGCCGTCGAGTTTCCACCCAACAATACCGCGCCGCAGGACATTTCCGAGGAGTTGGAGCTGCTCGACCCGGAATTTGGTGGGGTAATCTACGATTGGCGGGTGTACCCCGAGCGCAGCCGGGCCTACCGCGACCCCGGCTATCGGCTCTTTCGCGGCGTCAACCCGGGATGGGACAACGAGGCACGCCGGCCGGGACGCGGAGCCACCTTTTACGGCTCGTCGCCAACCGGCTATCGGGAATGGTTGGAGAACGCCATCGGAGACACGCTGGCGCGTTTCCCCGACGCCGAAGAGCGGCTGGTCTTCGTCAATGCCTGGAACGAATGGGCCGAGGGGGCACACCTGGAACCGGATCAGCGTTACGGGTATGCCTATCTGGAGGCGACCCGCGATGCCCTGGTCGCGACACGTCAGCGCTGGCGCCGCACTCTGCTGCTGGTTTGCCACGACGCGCGGCCCCATGGGGCTCAGCTCTTGGCCCTGAGTCTCGCGCGCGAGCTCAGGGAGGGGTTGGGATACCGCGTGCATATGGCGGTCCTCGGCCCCGGGCCCCTGCTACGCGAATACGCCAAGTACGCCGATGTCCGACTGCTCGACGTCGAGGAGATGGGGACCAAGGGGATCGATGCCTATGTCGCCGGGCTTCCGGCACTGGGGGTCAAACAGGCCATCGTCAATTCGACTGCCTCCGCGGCCTGTATCCCGGCGCTGAAGGCGGCGGGTATCGAGGTGATCGGGCTGGTTCACGAGCTCCCGGAGCTCATCCGAACCCACGGCCTCACGCGCCACGCGAAGATCATGGCCACTCAAGCAGATCATGTCGTGTTCCCCGCCCAGGTGGTGCACGACGGCTTCGGCCGCTTCGGCGCAGTGCCGGCGCAACGCGCACGGATCCGCCCTCAAGGGCTTTACAAGCGCAATCGCTTCAAGCGGAACGAGCGTGACAAGGCCCGGCTGGATCTGCGCCGGCGGCTGCGACTGGACCCTTCGGCACAGGTGGTGCTCGGAGTCGGCTTTGGCGACCATCGCAAAGGATTCGACCTGTATGTCGATGCTGGACTCCAGGTCTGCTCGGCGCAGGACCGCGCGGTGTTCGTGTGGATCGGGATGCTCGATCCGAGCCTCGAGGCCGAGGCGCTTGAGCGAATCGACAGGGCGGGGATGCTTTCCCGCTTCGTTTTCCCCGGTCACGAGCCGGACACTGACCCCTTCTACGCCGGTGCCGATGTCTACGCGATGACCTCCCGCGAAGATCCCTTCCCATCCGTGGTGCTGGAGGCGCTCGACGCAGGGCTGCCGGTCGTCGGCTTCGATGGCGCCGGGGGCTTCGCCTCCCTCGGACCGACTGGGTGCGTCGAGCTGGCCGCCCCGTTTGACGTTGGGGCCTACGCCCGGGCGGTGGGCGCACTCCTTCGGGATGACGATCGACGCGCTCGGATCGCGACCACGGCTCAGGAGCTGATCCAACGCGAGTTCGGCTTCCGGCGCTACGTGTTCGAGCTGGTCGGGCTCGTTGCGGATGCACCCCCGAAGGTTTCTGTGGTGGTCCCGAACTTCAATTACTGTCATTACTTGGCGGAACGGCTGCGCTCGATCGCGGAGCAGACGATGCCGGTCTACGAGGTCATCGTGCTCGACGATGCGTCGAGCGACGGCAGTCAGCAGTGGCTGGAGAGCGAGCTTCGCACGCTCCTGCCCGATGCCCAGTTGATCGTGAATACCTGCAACTCCGGCTCGGTATTCGAACAGTGGCGAAGGGGCGTCGAGCTCGCCCGGGGAGACTACGTCTGGATTGCCGAGGCGGATGACCTCGCCGAAGCAGACTTTCTTGCGGAGGCGGTAGCAGGGCTGTCCGATCCGGAGGTCGTTCTCAGCTACACCCAGTCGAAGCAGATCGATGAGGCTGGCGAGGTGCTCGCCGAGGATTACCACGAGTACGTCTCGGACATCTCGACGTGCAAGTGGCGGCACGCGTATGTCGCCGACGGGGAGGAGGAGATCCGCACCTGCCTCGCCGTCAAGAACACGATCCCCAATGTCAGCGCGGTGGTTTTCCGCCGGGATGTCGTTGCGGGGGTCTTGCGCCGCAGCGTCGATGAGCTCAAGACCTATCGCGTGGCAGGGGACTGGGTGACCTATATCGAGGTGCTCGGTCACGGACGCATCGCGTTCTGCCCGAAGGCCCTCAACCGTCATCGCCGCCACCGCTCTGGCGTGACGATCTCGGGTTTCGGTCGGGCGCAACTACGCGAGATCCTCAGCGTTCAACGCCGTGTCGGCGAGACCTACGCTCCCGCCGCGGAGGTGAGGGCGGCCGCGCTCGCCTATGCGGAGCGCCTGTACCAGCAATTCGAGCTCGCAACGCAGGATAAGCCGAGTCTCGGCGCGGATCCGGAGCTGGCGTCGTTAATCGGGGCGGGAGAGGCGGTTACGGGAGGATCGAAGTAGGGATAAGGACGCGGCCTGCCTCGCGGCGCTGGACCAACACGTGCAACCAATGCCCAGATGCGGGGTCATCGACGGCGAAGGCGGCCCGCTCGATCGCACCGCCGCCTTTCCTTAACTACACCACCGCATCGAAAGGTCGCCCCGCCACGACCGTCTGATGAGTTTCCGGTCGCTCGCGGCCAAGGCCAGCACTCGGCGGCGGTCTGTGCGAGATGGGCGAAGCCGACCCGGTCTGGCGACCGGGTCGGCTGTTTTGCGACGACCTGACCTAGCGGCCTATTGATAGAACGTCGGGCGCTGCTCGAAGGCGTCGTAGGCGTCGGTGCTCCCCGTATCCGGTGACATCCGGCTGCCGTACCAACTGAAGTTATAGCGAGAGGTCGCGGCGTCGGCAGGAATCTCGACCAGGAGCCCAACGTCCACGCAGCGACAGGTCACCGCGCATTGCTGCGGTCCGGAGGAAGCGCCGGTATTCTCGTCGGTGGTAATCTCGCCGCTGCCATCTGGGCACAGCCCGGAAGGGTTGGGATTCGGGATGCTGATCGGGCAAGAGTAACCGCTACCGCAGGCGCAGACCTTGCTCTCTTCGCTTGGCTCCACCACTCCGTTGTTATTGACATCCTGAGCGAACGCCGTGCATGGCGCTTCCAACTTCCGCTTGTGGTTGATGCGGAAGAAGTACCGTCCGGCGGCGCCCAACCCGAAACGGAAGACCGAAGGCTGGGCGGTTTCGATATTGAAATCCGTATTGAAGCCGTAGATCCGCTGATATTGTGGATCGTACACCTCCGCATACCAGTTGCCGGTCGCGCAGGGCTCGCGCTCGCAGAAAGAGAGTGTGATCACCTCATCTCCGGGGGAGTCGTAGATAAACCGATCCTCGTCACCCTGCGCCCAGGTGAAGCTATCCTCACCGGGAACGAAATTTTCGAACTGGACGTTGATGAAACCATACATGGTCACGCCAGACGTGAGGCGGTTGGCGTTGGCCCAGAGGTCGTTCGGCTCACGCTCGGCATCGTAAGCGCCGACCACGAAGTTCGGGCTGTCGAGGCTCGACTCCTGAAGGAGGTTGACCATGATGTTGTACGGGTAGTAGCTCAGCGCATCAGGCGCCGGTTCGACGACGACGTAGTAGGTCCCCGCCAAGCCGAGCATTACCGGATACCCGATGGCGTCGTCACCGAGCGGGTTGCCGGCGAGGAAGTCGGTGCTAAAGCGCGCGTAGACGTTGCCCGCGGCATCACGGACGGACACGATCCAGTCCGCAGCGCTGCTCGTAGCGGGATCCCGGTCCGGCACGTTGAACACGATCGTCATGATCTTATTCTGGCGGTCCGTTACAAGGAAAAACCAATCCTCGTCCGCCGCGCTGTAGCTCTGACCCCAGAACCGTGCACCCAAGACGAGTGGGTCCGCCCCGATCATGTTGTCGTTGAGCTCGGTCTCCCCGTATTCGGCTGGCGGCAGCAGGCTGGCGAGGGTGATGCCGCAAGCGCTTGGATCGGTTTGACAGGTGCCGACTCCGGCCGCGAAACCGCTATTTTGCCCGTCCGTAAAGGCGGTCTGACTCGCGTCTCTGACGCGTGCATCACACACGGAGGTAGCGATACACGACTCAAACGCCGCGTTGATTTGGTAGGAGAACAGCAACGCTGTCAATCCTAGTAGCACCCTCGCAGCCGTCTTCTTCATGGGTTGGTCTCCTCGTTCAGCGCCCATTGCGCCTCAGCGCGTCGGAGAATAATCCCGCACCCCCCGAAAAACCAGGATCTGGCTCACAGTTTGTCGCGGTTCTCCGAGTGAGCGCTGGCGTTCCAGGTCTGTGCGACATGTGCTCGGGCGAGACCCCTCCCGCGAAGGTATCCGCGGGTGGAAGTCCTGTGTTGCGAGCAGGGTACACGCCGCCCTGTGCGGGCTCCTCTCCCCGAGGCGCCGGCGGGACCGTTCGTCTGAAGCGAGGCGAGGCTCGGTGAAGTAAGATTCGAGGGCGGGGCGATCATTACCATGAGCTCTGCAACCAGATGGTCAGCCCGCCCCTGTTCGCCGTCGCTGGCGGGGTTGCCCGCAGCGGTTGCCGGCGGATCTTGGCCAGTTAAGTGACTTCGCAGCGCAGCGCGCGCATGAACGGCGGTATCTTACGGTCGACTGAGCGGTTGATGGCGTACCTGCCGCGGGCTTGGCACGTGCTAAAGACCGAGGGGTATTGGGTGCTCGTCGCCAAGCTTAAGCGGCGGCTCAGGACCACCCCGTTTCGGGTCGCTCGAGCGCCGGAGCTATTAGGGAGTAACGAGCCCAGCGGTGACTTGGCGATGCCGGGCGATCGCGATCCGCTGGTATCGGTGATCATCCCCGTTCACAACCAGTGGCCCGTGACTGCCCGGTGCCTCGCCATGTTGAGGCGCTATCCGGGGGACACGCCTTTGGAGGTCCTCGTCGTTGATGATGCCTCGGACGACGAGACACCCCAATGCCTCGCGCGCTGCAGAAACCTCCGAGTAGCAAGGAACGAGCGGAATCTCGGTTTCGTCCGCGCCTGCAACCTTGGGGCCGCCAACGCGCAGGGCGACTACCTGGTGCTCCTCAACAACGATACCCAGGTGCAGGCGGGGTGGCTTGATGGCCTGCTGGCGACCTTCCGCCAACGCCCGGACGCGGGGTTGGTGGGCAGCCGTCTGATCTACCCCGACGGGCGCCAGCAGGAAGCCGGTGCGATCGTCTTCAATGACGGCTCGGCCTGGAACTACGGCCATCTCGACGACCCCTACAAGCCGCAGTACAGCTATGTCCGCGAGCCCGACTACGTCTCCGGGGCGGCGCTTGCCATCCGGCGGGACCTGTTCGAGCGCCTCGGTGGCTTCGACGAGCACTTTGCGCCTGGGTATTACGAGGACGCGGATTTGGCCTTTCGAGTCCGCGCCGCAGGCTATCGGGTGTATTACCAACCGCTGTCGCGGGTGGTGCACTTCGAGGGGGTGAGCGCCGGGACAGACGAGAACACCGGCACTGGCATGAAGCGTTTCCAGGCGATCAACCGGCAGAAGTTTCTGGATCGGTGGCGCAACGAGCTGGCTACACATGGCGACCGGGGTGAAGACCTGGAGCGCCAGAAGGAGCGTCGTGTCCGCCACCGAGCCTTCGTCGTCGACGTGTACATACTGACCCCGGACAAGGAGTCTGGGTCGCTACGCATGGTCAACCTGTTCGCGATCCTTCAGGAGCTGGGGTACAAGGTCACCTTCGCCGCGACCAATCTGGAGGCGCCCGAGCCCTATGTCTCCACTCTCCAGATGCGTGGGGTGGAGGTACTCTACCGCCCCTACGTCAAGTCCATCGACCAGCACCTGAAGGCAGACGGTCGTCTTTACGACCTGGTGATCCTGAGCCGAGCGGATTCCGCGGCGAAGGTGATGGGCACCGCTCGCCGATATTGCACGAACGCGCGCATCGTCTACGACACGGTGGATCTTCACTTTCTGCGAGAGATGCGCTTGGCGGAGCTGACGGGAGACAAGGCGACTCGAGCCGTCGCTGAGCGCCGCAAGCGCGAGGAACTGGGCTACATCGCCGAGGCGGATACGACGCTGGTCGTCAGCGGGGTCGAGCGCGAACTGCTGGCGCGCGAGGCCCCGGGCGCGGAGGTGCGCGTGATTTCCAACATCCACCGCATCTACGGCAACCGCCGCCCGTTTGCGGAGCGGGAGGACCTCTTTTTCATCGGGGCGTTCGCGCACCCGCCGAATACCGATGCCGTGCTTTGGTTCTGCCGCGAGATCTTCCCCCTCGTGCTGAGCGAGGAGCCGACGATGCGATTCTCCGTCATCGGGGCCGATCCACCGGCGCAGGTCCGAGCCCTCGCATCGGGGCACGTTCGGATCCTGGGATATGTGCCCGACGTCACTCCCTTCTTCGATGGTTGTCGGCTCTCCGTCGCCCCGCTGCGCTACGGCGCCGGCGTGAAAGGCAAGGTCAACCAAAGCCTGGCCTACGGCCTGCCGGTCGTGGCCACCACGCAGGCGGCGGAGGGTATGTACCTAGTGGACGGTGAATCGGTGCTGTTGGCCGACGAGCCGGCCGCGTTCGCCGAAGCGGTCCTGCGTCTCTATCGGGATGCCGTGCTGTGGGAGAAGCTGTCCACCGGGGGCTTGGCCGTCATGGAGCGATACTTCAGCTTCGCAGCCGCCCGTCAGGCCCTGGTCGATCTGCTCGGCGCGGACCAGACGGCCTGATCGGGATCGAACCGGTGGCGACCGAGGCTAGTCCCTCTCCCGTCCTAAGCGTCATAGTCGTCAATTACAACGCCGGCGAGCTACTCGCCGACTGCGTCGGTGCTGTGCTGACCGCGACCGTCGCCGTCGAGGTCTTCGTCAGCGACAACGGCTCGACCGATGACAGCCTGGCGCAGGTAAGGGGCCGTCACGGCGGGGACGGCCGGCTCCGGATCCTCGAGAACAGGGCCAATCTTGGGTTCGCCCGCGGCAACAATGTCGCCCTCCCGCACACCCGCGCACCCTATCTGCTCTTCTTGAACCCCGACTGTATCGCCGGTCGCGGCACCCTGGAGGGCCTAGTCGCCTTCATGGACGCCAATCCCGCGGTGGGTATGGCCGGATGCGTGATTCACAATCCGGACGGCACCGAGCAGGTCGCCAGCCGGCGCGCCATCCCAGACCCCTGGATCGGGCTAGTACGCGTGCTGCGTCTGGACCGGCTCTGGCCTAGGCTCCTCGCGCACAAGCGCCTGAACCGTATCGACGAGCCCCTGCCGCAGGCACCCGTCCCCGTGGAGGCGATCTCGGGCTCCTTCATGCTTGTGCGCCGCACGGCGCTGGCGGAGGTCGGCCCCCTCGACGAGGGCTACTTCCTTCACTGTGAGGACCTCGACTGGTTCGTCCGCTTCCGCCAAGCGGGCTGGGGAATCTATCTCGTCCCCGGCCTCGGGGTCATCCACCATAAGGGCGCGTGCAGCACCGGGCGGCCGGTCGCGGTGGAATGGCACAAGCACAAAGGCATGGCGCGCTTCTTCCGCAAGTTTCAGTTCCGCCTGTATCCGCTCCCTTTCAGCCTGTTGGTGCTGCTCGGGATCTGGGCGCATTTCGCACTGATCGCCGGAGCGACTGCGGTGACCTGGGGCCGGAGGCGGCGCCGATGACCGCGCAAACAGCGGTCCCCCTCGCGGTTCGCGGGACCTCGGTGCTGGTTACTGGGGCGACGGGCAAGGTCGGTCGGCGCCTGGTCGGCGCACTCATGGCCGAGCAGGCGCGCGTGACGATACTGACGCGCCACCCGGAGCAGACGCTCGACCTCTGGCCCGGGGCGCCCGTCATCTGTCGGCAAGCCGACCTGACGCATGCATCCAGCCTCGGCGCAGCCCTGGACGGGATCGAGTGCGTGTTTCATCTGGCCAGCTACTCCCCCGCCGCGAGCGATGGGGACATCTACGAGGCTTCCGGCCACTGGCCGGTGACCGCCGAGGGAACGAGAAACCTGGTCGTCGCGGCGGTCGCCGCTGGGGTCCGGCGGCTCATCTATCTCAGCAGCGTCAAGGCGATGGGCGATGCGGCGGGTGCGGGGCCGACCCCTGCGAGCGAGGACACGCCAGCCGAGCCGGATAGCCTCTACGGCCGCGCCAAGCTCGCCGCCGAAGGGTATGTGCTGGACTTCGGAGCCCATGCGGATCGCCACGCGAGCGTCCTTAGGCTGCCGATGGTCTACGGGCTCCGCGACCAGGGCAACATCGCGCGGATGATCGATGCGATCGCGCGCAACCGCTTCCCACCCTGGCCGAAGGTCACCAACCGGCGCTCGGCGATTCATGTCGACGACGCGGTTCAAGCCGCCCTTCTCGCCGCCGCCCATCCGCGGGCGAAGGGTCAGATCTTCCTCGTCACCGACGGCTGCGAGTATTCGACGCGCTGGCTCTACGAGCAGATCCGTCTCGCCCTTGGACGGCGCGTGCCATCCTGGACCATCCCGCTTTGGGCGCTCTCGACCGTGGCCAGCGTCGGCACGTTGATCGAGCAAGTCTCAGGGCGCGCCATGCCGCTGACTCGCACGGGGCTCAACAAGCTCACCGGAAACGCCTGGTTCTCGGCGGAGAAGATCCGCCGGGAGCTTGGCTTTATCCCGCGGCACCGGCTCGCCGAGGAGATCCCGAGGCTGGTCACGGCCTATCTCGCGGGGTGAGGCGTTCCGCCCGCCTCCGTCGAGTTGATGGGTGACGGGTCTGCAGTTCTCAGGTGCGATTGTCCGCCCCGCGAACGAGACACCAAAGGCCGAGCGGAGTCCCCAACGCAGTCGCCCCGGCAGAGCCTGCCCCGGCCGGGACTGCCCGGGGGATGTCAGGACCCAGTGACCAGGGAGGGTGCCGCCGAGACCGGGGTCGTGCCGCTGCGATCAAGCGTGCACTGCTCCTCACCACCGCTCTACCAGCGGGAGGGGACCGGCGCTAGGTCCCGGTACGGATGATCAGCCAGCCACCGGCGATGAAGCAGCCTGCAGCGAGCGTCGCCGCCGCGGCGGCGGAGAGAATGGCGCCGGGGCCCAGCACCAGGATCAGCGCCCCGCTCAGGACGAGGGAGCCGCCACCGATGGCCGCTGGCAGGTGGCTGTCGGCGCGGCGCTGGGCCTTGTTGGCGCGGGCGTTTCGCACCGGCCCCAAGGCCACGCCCTCGCGCTCGATGCGGGCAAGGATGCGGTGGGCCATGATCGGCCAGTCGGGGATCTGCTCAGTGACGGGCCCGAGGTTGCGCTGGACGCGCTTGACGAAGGCGCGCGCGCCGAACTGCTGCTTCATCCACCGCTCCATGAAGGGCTTGGCGGTGGTCCA
>JALOTB010000138.1 GCA_025458165.1 Chromatiaceae bacterium
CTCGCCCTGGTGATCGCCGGGCTGGTCGGCTTCGGGGCCATGCAACTGCTCGACGGGCGCCGCCTGCAGCGGGCGCGCGTGGGGCCGCCGCGCTGAGCCAAACGGCCCCAGGCCGCGCTGATCGGGTGGCCGCTGGCGGACCGTTCCTGGCCTCCTGACGTCTGCCCTGGGGTTGGCTACGGTGCGCGGCCCTGCCCAACCTCCGCCCCCTCGGCCGGAAGTCGGCCTGATCGCATCATGGGGCCCCGTGTCCTTCCTCTCTCACCGGCGCGACTGGGCGCGCCCTGGGTCCAACCCCACTTCCCGGTGTGCGCCCCGATAGCATCCGGCAGCCCCCGGACCGGGGGTCCGGACAATGGATGCCGCGCATGTCCCCACTTCTTGACGCAAGATCCGCTATGCCTTCGCCGTCCACCACCCATCCCTTCTTTATCGGTCTCCTGGCGGCGGCCAGCGTCGCCTTCGGGCTCATCCTGGTCGGCTTCTGGGAGCCGATCTTCTGGGCCGCGGTCATCGGCATCCTTTTCGCCCCCGTGCAGGGCTCGCTCACTGCCCGGCTGGAAGGGCGCGCCTCGCTCGCCGCGGGGCTCACCATCCTGATCATCGTCGTCACCGTGCTGGTGCCGGCCCTGCTCGTGGCCTCTGCCGTAACCACCGAGGCGGCGGCCATCTACCAGCGTCTGCAGGCCGGGGGGCGAGACATTGGTGCCGCCGTCACATGGGTCCGCGGCCTGCTGCCGGAGGCGGGGGAATGGGCCACACGCTTTGGCATCGACCTGGACCGTCTGCCGGATCAACTCTCCGAGGCGGCGGTCGAGGCGAGCCAGCTCCTGGGGGCCCTGGCCCTCAGCGCCGGGCAGAACCTGGCGTCCTTCGTGCTGAAGCTCTTCCTGATGCTGTACCTGCTCTTCTTCATCCTGCGTGACGGTGCCGCGATCGTGCAGCACGTTCACCGCGCGGTACCGTTGCCGGACGAGCAGGAACGGCGGCTCTTCGACAAGTTTGCCGAGGTCTCCCGCGCCGCGATCAAGGGGAACCTGGTGATCGGCCTGGTGCAGGGTTTTCTCGGCGGGCTCATCTTCGCCTTGCTGGGCATCCAAGGCGCGGTGCTCTGGGGCGTGGTGATGGCCGTCCTGTCGCTGCTGCCGGCGGTTGGGGCGGGATTAGTCTGGGTCCCGGCGGCGCTCGTCCTCGTGCTCTCGGGGGAGTGGGGTAAGGGCCTCATCCTCGCCGTCTATGGGGTGCTGGTGATCGGCCTCGCGGACAACCTGCTGCGGCCGATCCTAGTGGGACGCGACACCCGGATGCCCGACTATCTGGTGCTCTTGTCGACGCTCGGCGGGCTGGCCGTCGCCGGGGTCACCGGGGTCGTCCTCGGTCCGGTGATCGCCGCACTCTTCATCGCCTGCTGGCAGATGTACGCGGAGGACCAGAGGGCGCGCAGACCCTCGGGCACGGGCACCGACAACCCGGGTGGGCCGACGGCGGAAGCGGGGACGTCCGGACCACCCCAAACGCCGGAAGCTTCGATCAGTGGCGAGGGACCTCCCGTCGCCAGCTCACCCGGGGGGAGCGCGCGGACCTCGGGGGATCCGGCTCCAGAGTGAGGGGACGGCGCTCCCCGGCCGACCGGCCGCGCCTTCGCGTCGAGGATGACACCGTCAATCCCAGCGCGACTCCGCCTCACGGCGGGTGAAGGGGACAACGCGGCCGTCCGCCAGCAGCTCGCGGATACGCCAGGGCACGCCGGAGGGGTCGAGCTCCACCAGGCCGATCCCGCTGCCGTTGAGCAGGCGCCGTCCGTGCGGGGTCCCCTCGGGCTTGCGCGGGATGACGCGCAGGTGGCGGCGGCGGGTGAACCAGTTGAGCGGCGAGCGCGGCGAGTAGAGCCAGCGGTTGGCCCGGTCGAGCGCCGCAAGCAGGCGGGGCGGGAACTCGTTGCGCACGCCGCTGCTGCAGATCTGCCAGATGTCCGGGCCGCGGACCCGCCCCCGCAGCTCGACGTCGTAGACGAAGGAGTAGTGCACGTCGCCTGAGAGCACCACGAAGTGCTCGGGGGTCTTGGGGTGGCGAAAGATGTTGAGGATGGCGTGGGCCGCGCCCGGATGGGCCATCCAGTTCTCGGCGTCCACCAGCAGGGGCTTGCCGAGCGAGGTGAAAACCCGCTGGATGGTCTCGATGAGCTTGACACCGAAGATCGGCGCGGGCGAGACCAGCAGCACCGCCGGCTGGCCCCGCAGGGTCTGCTGCAGGTCGGTAAGGGCCTCCCAATCGAGCAGGCCGGAGGGCTCGCGCGCCGCCCGCTCCGAGCGCCAGCGGTGGGTGCGGGTGTCGATCACCACCAGCGGCGGGTGGGTGGGCCATTCGTAGTGCCAGTCGCCGAAGCGCAGCAGGCGGTCGATGCCGACGTCGTGCGCCGCGCCGCCGGGGGCGGCAAGACCCTGCTGCACGGCGTCGAGGAGCGCGGGATCGAAGACCTCGGGTCGGTTACCCCAGCCCTGGTGGATCAGGTAGCCGATCAGGGCGTTGCCGATGACCCGCTTGGAGAAGGGATGCCCGTAGGCGATCTCCTCCCACTCGCGGCTCAGGTTCCAATCGTCGGTGATGTCGTGGTCGTCGAAGATCATCGCCACCGGCAGGTGGGCCAGCACCCGGCGTACGGCCGGGAGCTCCGCGACGAAGGCCTCGATCAGGGGGCGCTCGCTGTCGTAGAGCGCCCGGGAGGCTGAGTCGAGTTGAGGCGGGGGACTGAGGTCGAGCCCCTGCCAGGGCACCGGCGACCAGACCAGGAGGTACATCCCCAGCACCTCGCCCAGGGTGATCAGGTGGTTGTGGGCGCTGGCGGTGGTGAAGACGGGCTTCTCGACCCCGCCGAAGAGGATCTCGATCAGCGCGTAGTTGCGCCGATGCCGGGGCAGGAGGGTCTCGCGGCGGTAGTAGCCGGCGGGATGCCGGTAGAGGGCCTCGGCATCGGGTAGCCCGATCCCCGCCCCGGCGAGGGTCTCGACCGGCAGGCCCAGGCGGGCGATGAGTCCGTGGATCGCCCGCAGCATTGGGCCAGCGACGTCGTCGGCGTAGATCTGGTCGCCGGTGAGCATGAGCAGGGAGGGCCAGGCAGGAAGGTCGTCGGGCGCTGAGGCGTCCGCCCCGCCCGAGGCGCCAGCGAGGCAGCGGGCGAGCAATCGGTCGGCCTGCACCAGTCCGTCGCCGCCGCGGTGGTGAGGCTTGCGGCAGGAGCCGTGGAGCAAGGCGCCGATACGCGCCGGGAGCACGAAGCCAGGGGAGTCCTGGCCGGGGTAGCCGAGGTCGGGCGCCCAGTCGCGCCAGCCCTGCCAGGGCGCCGAGACATCCGCCAGCGGCTGCAGCCGCAGGTCGTAGCCGATCCAGCGATCGATGGGCAGGGGTCGCTCCAAGGGCAGATCGATCAGCAGGTAGTGCAGGTGCGCACCGGCCGTGAGCATGCGGCACCCGGCCGTGCCCAGCTCGAGTGGATAGACCCGCGGGGCATCCTCGCCGCAGTCGAGCACGAGCCGCGCCCGAGCCGGCTCCCGGAGGACGAGCCAGAGCACGAGCCGTTCGGTCGTCAGCCGGCGCAGGACGGGACCCGCGAGGACCAGTGGTAATGCAGGCGCGGTCACGGGCGCTACCTTACCCGACCCGCGCTCACCCGAGGAACTGCGCCGAAGCGCTCGGTTGGCGGCCCAGCGCCGGGGAGTCTCCCGCCCGACGGAATCGGCGCCGGCCGTTCTGTCGAGTGGGACAAGACCCCAGCGCGACAGGCGCGTCGGGCTGGGCTTGTCGGCATGCTCGAAGGTGCGCCTGCAGCCAGAGATGTGCGCGCCCGTCTTGGCATTGATCGAGCCATCGAGCGCCAACCGCGGCCCCCGTGCGTCAAGCGACGCGTGATCGCGCCTGTCCGTCACCGAGTTGGGATAATCTTCGCGGCTCTCGCCCCGCATCCCCGAGGTTCCCGATTCATGCCGCACATACTCGTCAAGGCCACCGTCACGGTGCTCGCCGCCGGTCTGGTCGCTGGCTGCGCCAGCGGTCCGCGGCAGCTCATGCCGACCCCGACCCTGTATCAGCTCCCGGACGGTCAACCGGTCTTTGAGCGAGCCAAGGATGCTCAGCGGACCTCAAATGTCGACCTGCTCTACATCACCGACCGCGCCCCGCAGACCGAGGCGGAGACCGCAGAGAACGGCCCCTTGCCCTACGGTCAGGGGCGGGCGCGGCGCATCGCCTTCGGCTCGGCCGTCGTCCAAGTGGGGCCGGGGCTCGATTGGGAGACCCTGACCGCGCAGAGTCAGCTCGCCGAGCGCACTCGGGAGGTCAGCCTGGGGCTCGGCGAAGTGCGGCAGCTCGGGACCTTTCCCGACGAGCCCTACCAGATCGACAAGGGCCCAGACGGCAAGGTCCTGCGGGATCGCGCCGAGCTCGCGCGCCACTTGGAGGCCCGCTCGGGGCTTCAGGCCGAGGTCAAGCGGCGCCTCGCCCAGGCCCCGAAGCGGGAGGTGCTGGTCTACATCCACGGCTTCAACGAGACCTTCGCCACCGCTGCCTATACCGCCGCGGAGCTGTGCCATTTCCTCGGGCGCGAGCCGGTGTGCGCCTTCTTCACCTGGCCCGCCTCGTCGACCGGCAACTTCCTGACCTCCTACACCACCACCACCGAGTCGGCCGACTACTCGATCGAGCACCTGAAAAAGAGTTTGCGCACCATCGCGGCCACCCCGGGCGTTGAGGGGCTGCACATCCTGGCCCACAGCCGCGGCACCGCGCTCACCCTCAAGGCGGTGCGCGAGCTCGCGATGGAAGCGATCAGCGCGGGCAAGGAGCCGGCGAGCCTCTACAAGATCCAGAACCTGGTGCTGCTCTCGCCCGACATCGACATCGACGTCGCCGGCCAGAACATCACGAGCTTCCTCTCCGACCCCGACCTGGTCACCGTCTGGCCAGAGGCGCGGCTGCCGCGCATCCTCAAGGGCCGGATGACCATCTACACCTCGCCCGAGGACCGCGCGCTCCTGATCTCCAAGATCCTGTTCCGCAGCCGAGAGCGAGTCGGTCAGTTGCGCCCCGAGGACATCCCCGACCGCATCCAGCGCCACTTCGAGATCACCGGCCGTACCGACCTGATCGCCTACGAGGGCAAGCGCACCGATCTCTTCGGGCACTCCTACTTCACGAGCAACCCCGAGGTCAGCTCCGACCTGATCCAGTTGATCCGTTTCGGCAAGCCATTGGGGGAGCCCGGGCGAGAGCTGGTCAAAACCGGGCGGGTAACCTGGAGGTTTCCCATCGACGGCCAGACCGCCGAATAGCCGAAGCGCGCTAGGCCGCACCGGCAGTCGAGGCTGTCGCCCCAGGGTTCGGCTGGCGACAGCCGTTCATCTTGTCATCTGGGAGTCATCGGGAACATGAAGATTCGTCCGCTGCTGATGTTGCTGGTTGTGATCGGCCCGAGTGTCGCAAGTGCCGAGGGCCTGCTCGGTGGCCTCAAGGAGGGCGCGGCGAAGGCCGCGACGGCGGTCGGTACCGTGACCGAGAGTGCCGTGGACGTCGCGGGCAGGGCGGCCACCACGGTGACAGACTCCGTCGCTGCGAGCCGCGAGGGCTTGAAGGACGAGGCGACGCCGGAAGAGACGCGCCACAAGCTCGACCTGATGGCGGAGACCACCCTGGAGCGGTTGCTCAAGGAGCAGCCCGGGAGCCGCGCGCTGTTGGACCGCAGCGCCGGCTATGCGGTGTTCGACAAGCGCGAGGCGAGCTTCTACGTGGTCGCGGGCTACGGGCGAGGCGTCGCCGTCGACCCCCGGACCGGCGCGCGCACCTACATGAAG
>JALOTB010000139.1 GCA_025458165.1 Chromatiaceae bacterium
ACCGCCCGCGACGAGGGGTTCGACGAGATTGCCGACTGGTTCGAGACCCTGGCCAAGGCGGAGCGCTCGCACGCCAACCGCTTCCAGAAGGCCCTGGACGCCCTCGACGCCTGATCGATTCTACGAATCGGTTGCGACATCAGGGGCGCCTCGGCGCCCCTTTTTCGTTGCCCGGGCGATCCGCCGGGCAGGCGGTCAGGGCACCGAGGAGGAGCCCGAGCTCGCGGGTATATAGATGTAGGTGGTTGGCACGTCGGTGCCGGGGAGCTCGATGGCGTTGCTCTCGAAGAAACTGCCGAGGGTCACCTTCTGGCCCGCCGGGAACTCCCCCACCCGGACCTTGTTGGCGGTCACGAGGTAGGTCCCCTCTCCGGGCGGCATCTGGAAGAAGACCCGGCAGGGGTTGGAGAGGCAGTTGCCCGTATCACCGGGCTGGAGGCTGATCTCACCCCAGTCGCTGACGTGGCGGCCGGTGCTGGCGCAGCCGGCGATCAGGGGGAGGCTCAGGGTCAGGACGCTGAGTGGGCGGCGCATGGCTTTGGGTCAGAACCCCTCGGTGGAGGTGAAGAGACCCACTCTTAGGTCCTTGGCGGTGTAGATGGTTCGCCCGTCGACGTCGACCGTCCCGTCGGCGATTCCCAGGACCAGCTTGCGGGTGATGACGCGCTTCATCTCGACGCGGTAGGTCACCTTCTTGGCGGTTGGCAGCACCTGTCCGGTGAACTTGACTTCGCCGACCCCCAGGGCTCGGCCGCGCCCGGGGTTGCCGATCCAGGCGAGATAGAAGCCGACGAGCTGCCAGAGGGCGTCGAGCCCGAGACACCCGGGCATCACCGGGTCGCCGGGGAAGTGGCAGGCAAAGAACCAGAGGTCCGGCCGGATGTCGAGCTCGGCGAGGATCTCCCCCTTGCCGTAGGCCCCGCCGCTGTCGGCGATGAGCGGGATGCGGTCGACCATCAGCATGTTGGGCACGGGGAGCTGGGCGTTGCCCGGTCCGAACATCTCGCCGTAGCCACACTGGAGGAGCTGGTCGCGGTCGAAGGATTCCTGTCGGCTCATGGGTGCTCGTTCCGGCTGGGGGTGATGGGGGTCAAAGCCCGCCCGCCGCGAGGCGCTCGCGCAGGAAGGGCAGGATGGCGTCGATCGCGACGAAGGTGGGCTCGGCGTCGCGCCGTCCCTTGTACTCCAGCTTGCCCTCGTCGAGGCCCTTGTCGCCGATCACCACCCGGTGGGGGATGCCGATCAGCTCCATGTCGGCGAACATGAATCCCGGGCGCACGTCGCGGTCGTCGAGCAGGACCTCGATCCCGGCGGCGCTGAGCTCCTCGTGCAGCCGCTCGGCGGCCTCGCGCACCCGGTAGGACTTGTCCCACTTCATCGGCAGTAGGGCGACGGTGAAGGGGGCGAGCGGCTCGGGCCAGATGATCCCGCGCTCGTCGTGGTTCTGCTCGATGGCGGCCGCGACCACGCGCGAGACCCCGATCCCGTAGCAGCCCATGGTCGGAGTGACGGGCTTGCCGTCCTCGCCCTGCACGCTCGCCTTCATCGCCGCGCTGTACTTTCGCCCGAGCTGGAAGATGTGCCCCACTTCGATGCCGCGGGCGATACCGAGCCGTCCCTGGCCGTCGGGGCTGGGGTCGCCGTCGACGACGTTGCGCAGGTCCGCGACCGGCGGCAGCAGCAGGTCGCGCCCCCAGTTGAGCCCGAACCAGTGCTTGCCGTCCTGGTTGGCCCCGGCGCTGAAGTCCGCGGTCACCGCCACCGTGCGGTCGACGATGCACGGGATGGGGAGATCGAGCGGGCCGAGCGAGCCGGGACCTGCCCCGACCGCGGCGCGGATCTCGGCCTCGCTGGCCATGCGCAGCGGCGCGGCCACCTGCGGCAGCTTCTCGGCCTTGGCGGCGTTGAGCTCGTGGTCGCCGCGCACCAGGAGCGCCACCAGCCCGCCGCCGGCCTCCTCGCTCGCCGCGACCACCAGGGTCTTGACCGTGTGCTCGATCGGCTGGACGAACTGGCTCACCAGGTCGGCGATGGTGCGGGCATTGGGCGTATCGACCAGACGGCGCTCCTCGCTCGGCGCGGGGGCGCTTCGCGCCGGGGCCAGGGCCTCGGCGAGCTCGACGTTGGCCGCGTAGTCGCTGGCGTCGGAGAAGGCGATGGCGTCCTCGCCCGAGGCCGCGAGCACATGGAACTCATGCGAGGCATGGCCGCCGATGCTCCCGGTGTCGGCCTGCACGGCGCGGAAGTCGAGCCCGCAGCGGCGGAAGATCCGGCTGTAGGTGTCGAACATCACCTGGTAGGTCGCGGCGAGCGAGGCCTCGTCGAGATGGAAGGAGTAGGCGTCCTTCATGAGGAACTCGCGCGCCCGCATCACCCCGAAGCGCGGGCGGATCTCGTCGCGGAACTTGGTCTGGATCTGATAGAAGTTGACCGGGAGCTGCTTGTAGCTGCGCAGCTCGCTGCGTGCGAGCTCGGTGATGATCTCCTCGTGGGTCGGGCCGAAGCAGAACTCGCGGTCGTGGCGGTCGCGCAGGCGCAGGAGCTCGGGGCCGTAGTGCTCCCAGCGCCCCGACTCCTGCCAGAGCTCGGCGGGTTGCACCGCGGGCATCAGGACCTCCAGCGCCCCGGCGCGGTCCATCTCCTCGCGCACGATGCGCTCGACCTTGCGCAGCACCCGGAGCCCCAGCGGCAGCCAGGTGTAGAGCCCGGCCGCGAGCTTGCGGATCATCCCCGCGCGCAGCATCAACCGGTGGCTCGCCACCTCGGCATCGGCAGGGGTCTCTTTCAGGGTCTGGAGCGGAAACTGGGAGGTGCGCATCGGGCTCGCGGCCAAGTAGCGGCAAAGCCCGCGATTCTAGGACCCTGTCTAGGGGTTAACAAGGCGAACGGCCCGTGGTCCGGCGGCTTGAATTGGCCGGGCGCCTGCCCCAATTCGGCGCATAACCATACGTTTTCTCGGGAGAAACCCATCCATGCGAATGGACAAGCTGACGGCCAAGTTCCAGATGGCGCTGGCGGATGCCCAGAGCCTGGCGGTGGGCCGCGATCACCAGTTCATCGAGCCGGTGCACCTGATGGTCGCGCTGCTCGACCAGGAGGGCGGCTCGGTCCGCCACTTGCTGACCCAGGCCGACGTCAACGTCAACCGGCTGCGCTCGGCGCTGGGCGAGGCCATGGAGCGCCTGCCCCAGGTGCAGGGCGCCGGCGGGGATGTGCATGTGTCCAACGAGCTGGGCCGCCTGCTCAACCAGACCGATAAGCTCGCCCAGCAGCGCAAGGACCAGTACATCTCCTCGGAGCTCTTTGTCCTCGCCGCGCTCGACGACCGCGGCGAGCTCGGCCGGATGCTGCGCGAGGCCGGCGCGAGCAAGGGCGCGCTGGAGCAGGCGATCGACAAGGTCCGCGGCGGGCAGAGCGTCACCGACCCCAACGCCGAGGAGCAGCGCCAGGCGCTCGAGAAGTACACCATCGACCTCACCGAGAAGGCCGAGCAGGGCAAGCTCGACCCGGTGATCGGCCGCGACGACGAGATCCGCCGCACCATCCAGGTCCTGGCCCGGCGCACCAAGAACAACCCGGTCCTGATCGGCGAGCCGGGGGTGGGTAAGACCGCCATCGTCGAGGGCCTCGCCCAGCGCATCGTCAACGGCGAGGTCCCCGAGGGCCTCAAGTCCAAGCGCCTGCTCGCGCTCGACATGGCCGGGCTGATCGCCGGGGCCAAGTTCCGCGGCGAGTTCGAGGAGCGCCTCAAGGCCGTGCTCAACGACATCGCCCGCCAGGAGGGCAACATCGTCCTCTTCATCGACGAGCTGCACACCATGGTCGGTGCCGGCAAGGCCGAGGGTGCGATGGACGCCGGGAACATGCTCAAACCCGCCCTGGCCCGCGGTGAGCTGCACTGCATCGGCGCGACCACGCTGGATGAGTACCGCAAGTATGTCGAGAAGGACGCGGCCCTGGAGCGCCGTTTCCAGAAGGTCCTGGTCGACGAGCCCAACGTCGAGGACACCATCGCCATCCTGCGGGGGCTCAAGGAGCGCTACGAGGTCCACCACGCGGTCGAGATCACCGACCCGGCGATCGTCGCCGCCGCCACCCTCTCGCACCGCTACATCACCGATCGCCAGCTCCCCGACAAGGCGATCGACCTGGTCGACGAGGCCGCCGCCCAGATCCGCATGGAGATCGACTCCATGCCCGAGGAGATGGACAAGCTCGACCGCCGCCTGATCCAGCTCAAGATCGAGCGCGAGGCCCTGAAGAAGGAGGCCGACGAGTCGTCGAAGAAGCGCCTCGCCGACCTGGAGGGCCAGATCAGCCGGCTGGAGCGCGAGTTCTCCGACCTCGAAGAGGTGTGGAAGGCGGAGAAGGCCGCGGTGCACGGCACCGCCCACATCAAGGAGGAGCTCGACCGCGCCCGGGTGGAGATGGAGACGGCGCGCCGCGCGGGCGACCTCGCCCGCATGTCGGAGCTCCAGTACGGCCGCATCCCCGAGCTTCAGAAGCAGCTCGCGGCGGCCTCCGAGGCCGAGCTCGCCGAGAAGAAGCTCCTGCGCACCAAGGTCACCGCCGAGGAGGTCGCCGAGATCGTCTCCAAGTGGACCGGCATCCCGGTCTCCAAGATGCTCGAGGGCGAGCGCGAGAAGCTGCTGCGCATGGAGGAGGAGATCGAGCGCCGCGTCGTCGGCCAGGCCGAGGCGGTGCGCGCGGTGAGCGACGCCATCCGCCGCTCGCGCGCCGGGCTCTCCGACCCCAACCGGCCGATCGGCTCCTTCCTGTTCCTCGGGCCGACCGGCGTGGGCAAGACCGAGCTCTGCAAGGCGCTCGCCGAGTTCCTCTTCGATACCGAGGAGGCGATGGTCCGGGTCGACATGTCCGAGTTCATGGAGAAGCACTCGGTCGCCCGCCTGATCGGCGCGCCCCCGGGCTACGTCGGCTACGAGGAGGGCGGGCACCTGACCGAGGCCATCCGCCGGCGGCCCTACAGCGTGATCCTGCTCGACGAGGTCGAGAAGGCCCACCCGGACGTCTTCAACGTCCTGCTTCAGGTCCTGGACGACGGCCGGCTCACCGACGGGCAGGGGCGCACCGTGGACTTCCGCAACACGGTCATCGTGATGACCTCGAACCTGGGCTCCGACATCATCCAGCAGAAGGCCGGGGAGGAGCACTACCAGGAGATGAAGGACGCGGTGATGGAGGTGGTGCGCATCGCCTTCCGTCCGGAGTTCATCAACCGCCTGGACGAGATCGTGGTCTTCCACCCCCTGCGGCGCGAGCAGATCCGCGCCATCGCCCGCATCCAGATCCGCTACCTGCAGCAGCGGCTCGCGGATCGCGAGATGAAGCTGGAGGTCAGCGAGGCGGCGCTCGATCATCTCGGCGAGGCCGGCTTCGACCCGGTCTATGGCGCCCGACCGCTCAAGCGCGCCATCCGCGCCCAGTTGGAGAACCCGCTGGCGCAGGACATCCTGGCCGGCAAGTTCGGCCCGGGCGACCTCATCGAGGTCGAGCTCCGCGATGGGCGGCTCGCCTTCGAGCGCGTGCTCGAGGGCGAGCTGGTCGACTGAGTCGAAACCTCGGTAGACACCGGGGCTCAGCCCGTCCTTGCCGGCGCGGCTGTCGAACACTAGGTTAAGCGCATCCAGCGCATCGACGAGTCGCACCTATGCCCGCCACCAACCCTCAGCTCCCCCAACGGCACCCGATCACCGTGCAGGAGTTCTTCCGCATGGGCGAGACCGGCGTGCTGGCGCCCGAGACCCGCATCGAGCTCATCGACGGAGAGCTGATCGACATGCCGCCCCGCCGCAACCGGACATCGCGCTGCTGGCGCCGCGCGATGACTTCTATGAGGCGGAGCACCCGCGCCCTGCCGACGTACTGTTGCTCGTCGAGGTCGCCGACACCAGCCTCGCGTACGACCGTGACCGCAAGCTGCCGCTCTACGCCCGTTTCGGCATTCCGGAGGTGTGGCTCATCGACATCGCCGGCCGCACGGTGATGATCCACCGCGATCCACAGGCGGAGCCGGGCCGCTACGCCGCCCGCTTCCCCCTGGAGCCACCCGGCCTGATCCAGCCGGTGATGTTGCCGGACATCGAGCTCGATCTCTCCGCGTTGCTCTGACGCCGCCCCGGGGACCTCCGGCTTCCAGCCGGCCCGGTGGGTCGGGACGGGGAGAGCCCGGCGCTTGGTCACGGCGATCGCAGGAGGCCCTCGGCACCCAAGGCGGAGGCCTGTGCGCGTGCGCGGCGATCCTGTCGAACTCGATGCCTGGAGCGAACAGGGCCCGGACGCTCCGGGACGTATTCGACCGATGCCGGGAGAACGACCGCCGGCTTGCGGGCAGGGCGGAGCCTGGCTCGGTCCCCTGGTTTCGAGCGATTCGCTTCGGGTCGGCGAGGCACCGAGTTACGCCTAGTGCTGGCGGCCCTCCTGTCTGTCTTTTGCTGGATTGCAGGACTTGAGCTCTGCGCATGAGACCCGCGGTCATGGCTCCTGTCAGCTCGGCTGCCCCCGGTGTACCAACCGCGTCCGGCAGGGCTCCCGAATGATCTTACTTGTTAAGACATACAGTTATGTAGCATACCTCAAACGGCCATTGAGGAGGTTGAGGTATGCGCTCGGATCTGGTGTC
>JALOTB010000068.1 GCA_025458165.1 Chromatiaceae bacterium
ACGGCATCCTCAACGCCTTCGACTCGAAACTGACCAACGGCCGCGTCGAGGCGGCCAACTCGCTCATCCAGGCCGCCAAGGCCAAGGCCCGCGGCTACGGCACCACCAAGCATCTGATCACCGTCGCTTACCTCGTCGCCGGCAAGCTCATTCATCTGCCGGCCTCTCCGTTCCAACCCCAACCCGCTGCCACGGCCTCCGTGTGAACCAAACGGGTCGGTACCCTTGCCCACACGAAACGTAAGAGAGCCACAAAATTGCTCTTGCCCGAGCCGTTGGCCCCGACCAGATAGCTCAAGGGTCCCAACGCCACGTCACAGGTGGCGATGCTCTTGTAGTTGCGCAGCACGACGCGGGCGAGGAAGGCGGTTGCGGTCATGACGTCACAGTCTCAAGTAGCCAGACGCTTTCCGGAAGCGCGCTACATCACATTCGCCGATATCTGTCCGGACGCGACTCATTAGCGGAAGAAGACCAGGTCAACCCGCGGGCGGAGGAACAGCCTGCGTTACCAGCTCCCGCATAAATGATAGAAGCCGTGCGTGTCCTTGGGCGCAGTGAAACTGCAGCATCCGGAAGACTGGTTCCTTCAAGAAAACTTTCGCTTCAAAGCCCATAATCTCCAGAATATCTGCGTACGCTCGCACCCCATCGGCAATCTTGTCATCGTTAAGGTCGTTGATTCCCCTTTCGGAAACGAACCATTTGGCAAACTGCCCTAACCATTGCTCAAAAGACGACGTAAGCGCATCTCGTTCGAGCCTCTCTCGCACGTGAAACACCTCATCCCAGGTCTCGCACTCCGGTGACTCTGGATGAAGTTCAATCTTCCATTCCGGGATCCGCCCGCCGGCGCCGCCGAAAGGAGCAGAATCGTCAAGTGCGACTTTGATATTTCTATCCGCGTAGGGATCGAACGCACGCCGCCTAGTACCGTCTGGCTTCCGAAGGATGTCCGTATCTCCCTTGTAGCTTTCGTTGCACCTCTTACCCATGGGAACAAGGTTTCGCAGATTGGCCGCCGCAAATGGGTACAAGCGCCTCGGAAGGTAGTGGTCAAGATCCTGCCGCGGAGCGCTTGGGGCATCGAAGTACTCGCATCCGCAGAAGGGACATACGTGATCCTCTTGGGCGCTGTAGATCGCTCTGTAGTGCTCGTCACGGATCCCCAAGTTCGTGAGTAGACGGAAAGCGAACCCAAACAACTCTTCGATGGGCTTTCGAATCGACTTGGGCAAATCACCGAGCGCTTCACAATCTCCGCCGCAGGCCACGAGCACAGCAATCCCGTTCTGATCCGCCAAGGCCCGTTGTATGCGGCGACGGTTCTTCGCACCCAGTCTTGTAACAACTGTCTGATACTTCTGAAATCGGTCCTTCAACCCGGTGCGGTGTTTCAATCGCTCGCGATACTCTATGGGGATAATCTCCGGCCAATCCGGCACAGGCTGGTCGCAGTCAAGGCTCTCGTGCACCGAACGCACCATTGAGGATAGGCACTCGTGTAGCCAGTTCCCCTCTGTGGCCTCGATCGGGTAGCCGACGAACACCTTACGGCTCGCCCTCTTGCGTCAATTGCCGAAGCCGATCGGCCAGAAAGACCTTCTCGACGGAATGGCCAAGACGCTTGATTCCGTCCCTAAGCTCGTCGGGGTTGGAGCTCTTCATCAACTCCGCGATGTCGTCCCGCGGCATCTGAGAGATCGGTGGCCGCACGCCAAAACACTCTTCTAGGATGGCGTCAAACGTAGATCCGTAAGTCTGAATGTCTGGTCTATTAATGGCGATCTTCTTGGTCTCTAGGCTCTTGCTGAAGATTAGAACCCGCTCCCTAGGCATGTCTGATGCGACAAATGGCGCATGTGTGCTAAGAAGGACATCCTGCCGCGACGCGGGTGATGAAGGATCTTCGCGGGGGCCGGCAGCAGTCCGCAAGCCAAGCACCCGTGAAATGAAATTCACGCGCCACCGCGGATTAAAGTGGGACTCGGGCTCGTCAAGCAGGAATACGACATTCGGAAACGACACCATGCAGAAGGTGCCTAGAATCTGAACAAGCTGATGCTCGCCATCGGAAAGGGAGACGTAGTCGACGATTTGGCCTTCGCCGCTGGAACGGAAGTTAACCTGCTCAAAGCGAAATACCTTGTCTTCGTCCTGCGGCTCCGGCAGGCGCGACGCGAAACGGCGGGACTTAGTATCCCTCTTGAAACGGTCTCGAGCCGCTTTTGGAATGGCGAGATCATTCAGCATCGCCAGTTTGTGCAATGCCGAATACAGCGAAAGCGCGCTGTCCCAGAAGTGGCGGAACCCTGCTCTCGACTGTTCGTCGGCAAAAAAGTCGAAAGTGTAAGTGTCCGTCCTTTCGTCATGGTCATAACAGGTGGAGCAACGCCGCAGTTGGTCCAAGTATCTTTCGAGCTCCTCCGTGAGCTGAACCCCCTTTCGGGCCGAGCTAAACCTGCGGCCGGCTGGCGCCTTTGGCGCAGCGTGGTGGGCTAACTGGACGGTGCAGCGGAATGAGAAGATGTCATCTAAACCTGCCTCGGACAATAAGGCAGCCCGTTGCTCGGAGGCTCCAAGCATCAGGTTGGCGACCAGTACCTCCAGATGGGTTCCGTAATCGATGAGCATCAGGCGGGTATCTGGAATCGTCTCGGCGGTCGTTGTCTCGTCGAGAGCACGCCGGCCCACATCCTCGGCGTAGCCGCTTCGGCTCAACAGGAAGGGAAGGCTGAGAGTCTCGTTGTCGCCCGAGGTATATCCAACAACCTTCCTCGGCAGTAGCGCGAGCGTTTCCTTGTCAGAAAAATCACAAGTGTTCCACTCTCCGTCCTCCATTTTCTCGATAAGGACAACTGGCTTACGCCTCCCGTCAGCCTGCCGCGCAATGCGTACGTGGAGATACTCGCCTGCCCCTTCCGGTCGGATCAAATATTCCAACTCGAACTGGAGATCTGGATTGCCCTCGCCCCGCTCCTCTAGTTCGAGGACTGCATGGAACGCCGCCTGGAACATTTCTGCTACGACCTGGAGAAACTGGGACTTGCCTGCACCATTCGGCCCAATCAAGCACAAGGGCTCGAAGGCGTCCCCGTCAAAGATCCTAGAGCGCAGCCCGACGTCGACGTCATCGAGGAGCCCGCCGCAGGTCTCAGCCGCGATTATGTGGACCCGCAGTAGTCTCATGGTGTCACGCGAACAAACTGCAGTGCCTCTGCGCTTGTGTCAAACATCTGCCTTAGGCTTGGATTTGGTTCCGCGAGAAGTTCAAAGACGATGCCCTTAAGCGACTCGTAATCGCCAGCGACATGGCCGCGCAGGTCGTCGAAAGTGAATTGATCATCCGGCATCCGCGCGATGATTTCCTTGACAGACTCTCTCGTCGGTTTCGTCATCTTTGCTTTCCTCGTCGTCCTGCCGCGCCTCGACTTGACCGGCGCTGCCGCCCGTGCGGCGCGGATGCGCTCCAGCAGCACCGAAGCCGGCTCGTCGCGGGGGTCTTGGGGGACCAGCTCGCCGCGAAACGCTTTATCCAGAAGGGCTGGAGTCAGTCCCGCGACCCGGACGCGAGCGGCGGCGTAGCGGGCTTCGAGGCGGTCAGCATAGGTGAACAGAGTTTCGACGCGGCGGATGATCTCGGCCTGCTCTTCGTGAGACGGCAGCGCGATCTGGGTACCGCCCAACTCAGATAGATTCAGCGTCTTGCGAGCGACTTCGCGGGCGCTCTTCGTAAGCCACCATTGGAGCGTGTCGCATGAAAGCCAGATGTATATCCATCGTGGATTGACTCCATCCTTACAAGCAATTCGCGCTATTGCTCGCGCAATGTTGGCCTCGACCCCTGGAGGCACCAGAGCTAGTCGGCCGATCGTCCCGACAACTGATACGAGCAAATCATCTGACCGGACACGCGAGCGTCGATACTGGTCATCGATTTCTGACGAAACGGTGCGTAGCTCTTCAACGAGAACGGAACCTCGATGCAGGTCCTGAACGCGGATGAGGGGTATCCCTGCTTCGACTTCGGCGCCGGGCTGCACAACGCCATAGCAAAGAGGGCGCACAGGATCAATCAATTCGGTAAGGCGGACCAGAGACCATGTGCTTGGGACGCTCACTGAGTCGTCGTCGAATGCTATCCTACTATGCTCCAAAGGCTCTGCCCTACCGCCTCGCCAATCCTCCGTGAGCTTGCCAGAAACGGCGGCGGCGAGGACAGCCTGGCGAAAGCGCTTGAGGATGTCGGGCACGCGGTCGAGCCGTTCGCGGCAGGCGTCCACCCGCGCAAGGACCGCGTCAAGCTTGTCGGCGATGCGCTTTTGTTCGTTGGTTGGAGCAATCTCTACTGGTAGGCGGGAAGCGGCTGCGCCCGATAACTCCTTAAAGGTGGTTCCAGTGGCTCGCTCTTCAGCAATCGGCCTTATGTGACGGAGGTAGTAGTAGACGAACCGGCTGTCTAACCCCTGCGGGAGAACGAAGCTCTTGAAACCTTGATTGGTACAAACAGGGTTGGCTGCGATTGCGACATAGCCAACAGGAGCGCGGCT
This sequence comes from Chromatiaceae bacterium, assembly GCA_025458165.1. Taxonomy (GTDB): domain Bacteria; phylum Pseudomonadota; class Gammaproteobacteria; order Chromatiales; family Chromatiaceae; genus JALOTB01. The sequence goes on from JALOTB010000068.1 coordinate 4,551, forward strand.
TGAGAAAAGTACTGTACCCGCAGGAAGCATAGCCGCCGAGCACGCCGCGAATCCCTTCGCCGAGAGGTTCCGAACACCCCGTCCGATGTACGTTTCTTTATACCCGCTCAAGTCAGCCGGGGTGATCCAAGGAATGCCACCATCGCTGTCGAAGTTTGTTGGGTCCTTTGATGGCGGCGTAGCACCACCAACAACCTGGGCGACCTCGCCGATCTCGCAGCTCGTCCATTGCTTCGGCAATCCTTGGCTCACGCCGCCTGCTCCTCAATCTCCTCCCCCAGCTCCGCCAGGATTCCGCGCAGCTCCTCCATAGCCCCTTCGAGCTCCCCCATCGCTTCCTGTGCAAGTGCCGTCGGCTCCGGCTGATCGCCGTTGTTGCCACCGCTCTCGTCCTTGAGCCAGGCGATGTCGAGACTGTCGCCACGCTCGGCGATCCAGTCGCGGGCAAAGCGCCGAGAACGACCCGTCTCGCCGGTGTCTTGGCGCTTGGACAAGCTCTCGGGGCGACCGAGCGGGTCGTCGCCGAAGCCCGCTTCGAAGTCGGCGAAGTGCGCCCGGGTTAGCACGGTGCGCTTGCCGAACTGGGGCATGTTGGCGCGCAGGTCGTAGACCCAGACCTCTTTGGTGTTCCCCTTCTCCGTCTCGCCGCGGGTAAAGAACAGGACGTTGGTCTTGACCCCTTGGGCATAGAAGATGCCGGTCGGCAGGCGCAGGATGGTGTGCAGGTTGCACTTATCCATCAGGTCGGCGCGGATCTGGCGACCGATGCCGCTCTCGAAGAGCACATTGTCCGGCAGGACCACGGCGGCGCGCCCGCCGGCGCGGAGCCCGCGGTAGATGTGCTGGAGAAAGCAGAACTGTTTGTTGCTGGTCGGGAAGGTGAAGTCGGTGCGCGAGGGCAGGCCGCCCCCCTTCTTGGTGCCGAAGGGGGGATTGGTGAGGACGAGCGTCGCCTTCGGCAGGGCCTGGCCCTCGGGGCTTAGGGTGTCGCCGTAGCGGATACCACCGGATTCGGGGTCAGAGTCGATGCCATGGAGCATCAGGTTCATGAGCGCGAGGCGGTGCGTGTCGGGGACATGCTCCATGCCGTAGAAGGTGGTGCGGCGGTACTTGCGTTGCTGGGCCTCGGTCCAGCTATCCGGGTCGCTGTGGGCGCGGAGGTAGTGGTTGGCGGCGATGAGAAAGCCGCCGGTGCCGGCGGCCGGGTCCTGGATGATGTCAGCAAGGGTCGGCTGCATCACGGCGACCATGCTGTCAATCAGCGGGCGCGGGGTGAAGTACTGGCCGGCGCCGGACTTCTTCTCGTTGGCATTCTTCTGCAGCAGCCCTTCGTAAAGGTCCCCAAGCCCTTCCTGGCGGGCGCTGTACCAGTCGAGCTTATCGATCTCCGCCACCAGGGTGGAGAGGGTGGCGGGCTTGCGGATAAAGGAGCTGGCGCTCGCGAAGATCTCCTGGACCAGTCGGGAGCCGTGGGTACCGAGGTGGATGAGCAGGATCTTGTAGAACTCCAGCCGATCCGGCGCCGGTTTCGCCTCCAGGTCGCCCCAGCGGTAACCCTCCGGGAGCTGGTCCTCGCTGCCGGTCTCCTCGGCCATCTTGAGGAACAGCAGGTAGGTCAGCTCGGTGACGTACTGATGGTAGGTGACCCCGTCGTCTTTGAGGACGTTACAGAGGTTCCAGAGCTTGGCGACGATGTCGTGGGTGACGGCGCTCATGGGTGGGGGTCGTTCTCCTGGTCGCTAAGCCGCGGGGGCCCAGAGTGAGTCATTGAAGGCGTCCAGCACGTCCTGGAGCTGGCCGCCGAAGATTCGGTCGAGCCGCTGGAAGCCGCCCCCCTCCCGCTTGAAGATGAGGTCCGGATCATCGAGCGCGGCCCGGTCGACGATCAGGTTCACCTTGGTCTGAGCGGCGAGTTTTTGCAGCCATTGCCGCTGCGGGGTGGTCCAGGCGCGCGAGGCGAGCATCTTTTGAAAGGCTTGGTCGACCCGCTGCTGATACGGGACCAGGGGGTCGCCGATGGCGGCCTGGCGAATGTAGCCGACGATGCGCGCGGCAATCTCCTGGTTGGTCATCTCGCGCCAGGCGGCGGCGAGGTTGGCCTCGCTGAACCCCGCCTTGTCGAGCTCCAGGGCCAGCTCCCGGAGCTCTTTGCGCGTGAGATCCCGGGGGCGGGTAAGCACCGTGACCAGCGCTGGGATGCGATTGCTGTTGGCGCGGATGAAGGCGGAGAAGGCGTGGAGGTAGTCCTCGGGGCGCGTGGCGTTTCCGTAGCCGCGCTCGGTGCCGCGCAGCGTGTCCGGGTGGTCTGAGATGAAGATCGGCTCGGCGGGGGCGCCCCCCGTGCGGTCGAGGATCTCGCCGAGGCCCGGGTTCTGAGTGAACCAGGCGGCGGCGTCCGCGAGCGGCAAGTTCTTGAGGTGGCGCAGGAAGGCATCGAGCGGCATGCCGGCGCGGGTCTCGAAGTCCTGCACCGTCTCTTTACTCAGGTGGCGCTTCTTGCGCTGGAGCTTTGCAAGGAACTGGTCGCGCGCGAGCTTACGTTCTTCCTCGCCGGTGAGTGTAGCCAGCTCGCTGACCAGTTGGGTGAAGCTGATGGCCGGGTCGACCACCACCGGCTGCATGGCGGTAAGGTCGTGCAGGGCCTCGTAGATCCGCACGGCATCGAAGATGCGGAAGGTCTCCTTGCCGATCTCGTCGCAGCGGCGGGTAGCACGCCCGAGCATTTGGTCGAACAGGATGCGGCTATTGACCCGCCGCAGAAAGACCAGATTGCAGATTTCGGGGACGTCCACGCCGGTGGTCAATAGGTCCACGGTCACGGCGACCGTGGGCAGGCGCTCGTTCTTGTAGCGGCGGATGAGCTGCAGCGGCTTGTCCGCGGCGCCCGTGATCTTGAGCACGGCGTCATCATCCACCGCCCCGTATTGGTCGCGAAAGGCCTGCTTAAGCAGGTCGACGACCAAGTCGGCATGGGCATCGTTGACGCAGAAGACCAGGGTCTTCTCGCGAGCGGCGGGGTCCAGCTCTCGGGCCAGGAACTCGCAGACGACGCGATTGAACGACTCGGTGATGACCTTGCGATTGAAGTGTTCGACCTCGAGCTTGATCTCGTCCGGGGTGGTGAACAGGTCGATCTGATTGCGATTTGGGTCGTACACGGAGACCTGGGCCCCAGCTTCCCAGACGATGCCATTCGTCGACAGGTCGGTCTGGATCTGCACCGGGGGCTGATGATCGATTAGGTAACCATCGATCACGGCCTCGCGGTAGCCGTAGGTGTAAATCGGCGGCCCAAAGATCTGGGTGGTGTGCAGGGCCGGCGTCGCGGTGAGGCCAATCTTGACGGCGTCGAAGTATTCCAGCACCCGCCGATACTTAGAGATGTAATCGTCGAAGCTGCGGAAGCCGAGCTCGGTGTCCGAGAGCTCGCGGTCGAGCAGGTAACCGCGGTGGCACTCATCGACGATGATGCAATCGTACCGGTCGACCGCCGGCGGGTTGAGGTCCTCACCCGGATAGAGGGCGCGCTGGACCATGCCCTGCACGGTGGCAATGTGCACGGCGGTGTCGGTGTCGGGCTGCTGCTCCTGCAGCTCCTTGATGCCGAAGATGTCGGCGAAGGTCTGCAGGCTCTCCATGCGCGTGTCTTTGAAGGCGTTCACGGCTTGCTCCCCGAGCGCGGAACGGTCCACCAGGAAGAGGACCCGGCGAAACCGTTGGGCCTTCAGCAGACGGTAGATGAGCGCAATGCTGGTCTTGGTCTTGCCGGTGCCGGTCGCCATGGCGAGCAGCATCTCGCGGCGACCGGTCGCGATGGCGGCTTCGGCGGCCTGGATGGCCGCGACTTGGAAGGGATAGAGCGAAAAGCCGTAGTCGAAAGACTGGGCCGCGAGGGCCGCGTGGGCGCCATCCTCGTCGCGCTTGAGCAGCGCGGTAAGCCCCTCCGGCGTGTACCAGCCATCCAGGACGTGACTGACGTTATCCGGGCGGCGTAAGTCGCAGAACCAGATGCCGCTGCGCGTGGCAAGCTGGCGCAGGTACGGGCGCCCGTTCGCGGAGAAGACGAAGGGCAGCCGGTACTCGCCCCAGGGACCGCCGGGAGATTGCGACTCCTCCGGTAGGATGAAGTCGCGACTGTAACGCTTGGCCTGCTGGAGCGAGCCGGAGACGTCCAAGTTCTTGCGTTTGGCTTCGACGGTGCCGAGGGGCGTGAGGCCGGCGAAGAGCGCATAGTCGGCAGGACCCGAGGCGGTGGGCCACTCGGCAATCGCTAGGTGCTTTCCCTTCTCCGGGCGCGCCCCCGTTGAGTAGCGGATCGCCGCAGAATCTACTGTCCACCCCGCTTGGCGGAGTTGCGCGTCGATGAGCTTTCGGGTCTCCGCTTCATCGAGGTGGAGCGCTGATGCTGCCTGATTTGCCCGTGCAACAAAGCCGGCGACGACGCCTTTAGGTCGTGCCAAGGCTGCGGCCTGCTGGGCCGCAAGTTGCGCCTCCAAAGCCGATTTCGCCCGCTCGGCCGCGTCCGCCATCTGTTCCCAGAAAGATTGCTCGTCCTGAGCCTCACGCAGCTTGGCTTCAGCAGATTCGATGCGCAGGGCCGCCGCTTGATGCGCGGTCTGATGTTCTGTGAGCTCTCGCGTCAGCCGATCGAGCTCGGCGCGCAGTTCGGCTGATTCGTCGCGCGGCGGCTTGGGCGGGATGAAGGGGCCGGACTTGTAGGCCGAGTCTTTGAAGGTGCGATGGAACCAGACCCCGAGCTGCCAGGCGATCTTAAGCGCCGCCAGTGCCGTTCGGTGGTCCCCCGCCATGGTGTGGCTGGCGGCGTTGCCCGCGCGTCGGACTTCCCCGAAGAGCTGAGCGATCTCGCGCGGGAGAATCCCCTGGTCCTGCAGCCGGCGCAAAAGCTCGTACTGAGGCTCCCCGGCTGAAACGTACTCGCCGATACTTGCCGCGACGTGCTGCGCGAGCAGCTCGGCAAACTGCCGCAGTTTGAGAAGCGCAGTGTTGGGGTCCTCCGGGAAGTACCGCTCCGCAAGCAAGCCAAGGCGCAATAGCTGCTCGTCGTGCTGCTCGAGCTGGGCGAAATTGCTAGAGAGAGGGGTCGGCGAGGTCATGCACCGGGCCCTTGGCCGCCTTGTCAGTCACGTGCTGTGCAGCGCAGCAGGGGGTTGCGGCCCCTTGGGCCCCGGCCGCTTGATCCCGCGTCGTTGCGACCATCGCTCCCGCCTCTATTAAGGCAACGTCCAAACGCACTTGCAGCTACTTGCCTGCTGGTGCTCTCGCAGAGCCGATAGGGTAGTCCGGAGCTGCTTCTGTACGCCCACACCAATCCCGGATCATCACCTCCAGCATGTTCGCTAAGCTGCGATGCTCGCGATCCGCGGCCTGGCGGAGGGCCGCCTTGATGTCTGGTGCCAGGCGCACCGTGAGGGTCTCGGTTTTCTGTGATGGCATCGGGTGTTCTCGGCCCCGCGCTTTCGGTTGTACTTCGGCCATGCTACAACAGGGCCAGGTCCACATGGAGTGACTTGCGTCATGTCGAACAAGACGGGCCAGGTGACCCGCCAGCGCGTAGGCAAGCTGATGCGTACGCTCTTCGAGATCCTGCTGGAGAATCCCGAGGGAATCCAGGCCGGTGCCGTACTGGCCGAGGTGGAGAAGCGGGTACCGCCGACCGATTACGAGAACGGGAGCTATCCCTCCGGGGGCCGGCGCTACGAGAAGATCGTGCGCTTTGCCACCGTCGATCTGGTCAAGGCCGGCTGGATGCTCAAGGACAAGGGCATCTGGTCGGCCACCGAGATCGGCAAGGAGGCCTTTGAGCAGCTCACCGATCCCACGGACTTCTACAAGCGGGCGGTGCAGCTCTACCACGAATGGAAGGCGGCCCAGCCCGAAGGTGAGGCTGCCGATGAGACCAAGCCGGCGGTCATCGCGCCCAGCGCGAGTCAGACCTTCGAGGAGGCCGAGGAGCGGGCCTGGGCGGAGATCTGGGACTACCTCCAACGCATCGACCCCTACGAGCTCCAAAACCTGGTCGCTGGCCTGCTGGAGGCGATGGGCTACCACGTCTCCTGGATCGCGCCGCCAGGCAAGGATGCCGGCATGGACGTGCTGGCCTGGACCGACCCGCTCGGCACCAAGCCGCCGCGGATCAAGATCCAGGTCAAGCGGCGCAAGGACAACATCGCCGTCGACGAGCTGCGCTCCTTCCTGGCCCTGCTCGGCGAGGACGATGTCGGGCTCTTCGTCACCACTGGCGGATTCACCAAGGACGCCCAAGACGAGGCGCGCACGCAGGAAAAGCGCAAGATCACCCTGATCGACCGCAAGCGCCTGGTCGAGCTGTGGATCGAGTACATCGACCGCATCGGCCAGGAGGCCCGGCAACTGCTGCCGCTGAAGCCGATCTACTTCCTCGCCCCGCGCGACTGAGTGGGGCGGTTCCTCTTCTACCCTGGCTTGCGGTGCGCCCACGGCGCCTGCTGTGGCCCCGCCTTCGCCCACACCCCTGCCCCCGCCTCCGGCGCGCGCGCCTCGGCGCGGTAGAAGCGCCGCTCGGTGCAGTACTTGGGATACACCGCCGCCTGGCCGTCGGCGACCATGCGCAGGTTGATGCTGGCGCGGCTGCCGTCCGCGGTGAAAAGCTCGCCCACGGTCCGCCCGTAGCGGTCCTTGTCCTTGGGGACGAGGAGGACCTGCCTAGGCGTGATGCGGCGCAGGTGGTCGCGCGACTCCTGGCCCCAGGGGCGCTGGGCGAGCTCAGGGGCGTCGAGGCAGTAGAGGCGCACCTTGAGGTGCTCGCCGCCGCAGGTGAGGCGCAGGGTGTCGCCGTCGTGGACGGAGCTCACCACGCAGGCACGCTCGGCGCTGCCCCCGGAAATGACCGGCACCTCGCAGCTCGAGAGCCACGGGAGCGCGAGCCCGGCCAGGGCGAGCGCCCAGAAGAGCGTGAGCCGGTGGTGGTTTCCGCGGAACAGGCGTGGCAGGCGCATCGCGAGCGGGCCTATTGGCCGTGGTGCGAAGCGTCGGCGTAGACGTACTGACCGCAGTCGACGCATTGCCAGGCCGGGCTGGGCTCCGGCGGCAGACCGTCCGGGATCACGATCCACCCGCCGCGCAGGGCCTCGACCACCTCGTCGGTCTGCTCGATGTCGGGCGGAAAGAGCAGCGCGAGGCGCTCGGAGCCGCAGTGCGGGCAGCGCGGATTCCCGGCGCCCCGCGCGATCCGGCGAACCAGACGGACAAGGTCGTTCATGGGGTCGTCCCGACGTCCAGAGCGGCCGAGGCTCAGCGCGCCCGCTCCACCCACCGCCTGAGCAGCGGATGCAGCCCGGCGGAGGCCTCGGCCAGCGCCGGGGGCGCCGGCGGGGTCAAGCCGGGAGGATGGCGCACCTGCACGGCGAGGTCCACCTCGCGCAGCGTGCGCCCGCGCCAGCCCTCGATCACCTCGGGCGCGGCATAGTGGAGGGTGACGCGCTCGCCCGCCACCGCCAGCGTCGGCGGCTCGGCGCGCAGCCCCGGGGCGGCCAGCGTGCCGAGCAGGTACACCGGCCCGACAGACGCGAGCGGCTCCAGGGCCTCGGCGAGCGCGGCGGCGGTGGCCAACGGGGCGCTGAGTGCGAAGGTGGTGGTCACTTCCGGCGCGCCGCGGATCAGGACGGCGTGCTCCGCGTACCAGTCCCAGCCGCCCGCCCGGCACGCCGAGCGCGGGCCGTCCTCGACGGCGAGCAGGAAGCCACTCTCCCCGAACGGCCCGATCACCGAATAGCGCCCGGAGATGTCGGCGTAGCTGCGGTTGTCGCGGCCGCGCACCTCGAGCGTGAAGGCATGGCTGCCCCTGCCGGCGTCGTACTCGGCGCGCGCGGCGCCGACATCGCCGATCGCCGAGCGGATCAGCCCGGTCGTCCCCTCCCCGGTGCGCGCGAGCGGCATCAGCACGAGCCCCGCGAGCGCCATGACGATCAGGAATCCGAGCTCGCCGCGGCCCATGGTCGCCATGCGGTAGCGCGGGTTGCCCGGCAGCACGCAGCGCCCGCGCGCGGACCACAGCCACGCCACCCCGGCTGGCGTCATCATGTCGGCCAGGGTGTGCGACACCCAGCCCGTCCCCAGCGCGAGGAAGTAACCGAACGGCAGCAGCGCCCAGGCGAGCGCGCCGGCCAGCGCCTGCGCGAGCAGCGAATGCGTCACCGTGCGGTGTCCGACCTGGCGCTCCAGCCAGCCCGAGAGCGGCGGCAGCAGCCGCCCGGCGGCATCCGGATGGTGCGCCACCTGAACGCCTCTTACTTGGAGCCGTTGAAGCCGGTGTTCCCCGACTACCGCCTTGGCCCCCTCGGCGACGCCCCCAAGCTCGCCTGCAAGACCTGCCACAAGGGGGCCTTCAAACCGTTGCTTGGGGTGAGCATGCTCGGCGACTACCTCGAGCTCGCCGGCGTCGTAACCGAGCGCCCGGCGCCCTGGGAGCTGGAGTTCCTCACGGAGCAGCCGGCAGCGGACGGAGAGCAACCGCCAGCCGAGCCGGCGACTCGGCCAACGCAATGAGCGATTGACGCGCGGGCGCCCAGTCAGGGCGCCCGCCGGTCTGCCCCTAATCCGGCGCGAGGACGGCCGATCACTCCGACTCGAAGCAGAGCTCGCCCTCCCCCGGCACGACGTCGAAGTCGTTGAGGCCGGTGCAGGTGTTCACCGTCCCCCGGACCAGGATGCTCCCACCGGGGAGGATCCCCGCGAAGCGCCCGGTGCCGGCAACGGGGTTCAGGGTCTCGATACCTTCCAGCACGACCCCGCCTCCGCCCAGACAAGGGGTCATGCCTTCAACCTGGAAGCTGTCGCCCTGGGTATAGAGGAAACCATCCCGCGGGTCGGTACCGAGCACGTGGCTCAGCACACTGGCCTCCACACTCACCAACTCGCCTCGGAACGGCCCCTCGATGACAACCCGCCTCAGGACCCGGTCTGGGGTCCGCTGGCGGTGGGAATCTTTACGCACCAACACCACCCGGTATTGGCCAAGCTGCTCCAACTCCGAGTAGCTCGCTGACTCCGCGGAGCCGCCTACCGGGATATAGCAGCCATCGAGCTCGCCGCGCTGCCCCGAGAGCAGCCCAGGCGACATCGACAGCCCGGCCAGCAGACCACTGGCGATCGCTGTCTTCCGCATCCATCCCATCGTCCTTTCCTCAGCTTCGGGCGGACGCATGCCTTACCTGGCGAAGACGTCCGCGGCGCGGGGTCGAGCACGCAACTGCGGTCCACGACTCCTGAGCCACACCCCCATCCGGGGATGCTTCCCGAAACCATCCAGACTGTCCCCTCCTTTAGGTGGCAACGGCCGGGCACGGGATCCGACCCCCTCGACCGCATCGGGTAGCTTTGTCTCCACGATCCCCTTTCACTATAGGACGGCGCCAGACGATGGGTTGAACGACTCGCAATGCGCGGCGGCGCCGGTCCTCTCATGCTGACCGCGCTCGGCCGGCGAACCGTTCGAGAATCGATCGGTTCGCCTGCGAATTGCCACCAATCCCGCCGGTTAAGCTGACCCTTCTTAGCACACCGCGGCGGCCTCGTGCTGGTAGGCGCGGATTCGTGAGTGGGCGACCCCGTGGCCCTGGGTCAGTCGCCGAACGCGATCTGCCCCAGCATCCGAAGGGCGCCATCCTCCCCCAGGGCCAGCAGGACACCCTCTCCGGACGCCACCGACGTGCCGCTGACGGCCGTGATGCTCACCTGGTGGGTGACCAGTACCAGCAGCTCGCCCGGCGGCGGGGGCTCCGCCAGGAACGCCTGCAGCGCCGCGAGGTTCGCCTCGCGATCCTGCGGCCGCTCGAAGAAGGAGTTGAGCGCCGGCAGCGGCGTGACCGCGCCCAGATCCATCAGCCGGGCGGTCTCGAGACACCGGCACCACTGGCTCGAGTACACCCGCGCCGGTGCGGCGCCGCGTGCGCGCAGCCACTCCCCCATGGCCCGTGCCTGCACTCGGCCGACCTCATCCAGATTGCGCTGGGTCGCGCAGTCCTCGAGTTGAAACTCGGGCGGGTCACCGAAGCCGGGGGCATGGGCGTGGCGGACCATCAGGATCACGGCGCCCGCCTGCAGGCGCTCCAGGAACGCGTCCTGGCCGGTCGACGCCGCGAGCGGGGAGGCCATCAGGGCGAGCAGCCCCCACAGCCACGCCAACGCGGGTCTGACGCGTTGGCGGCCTGTGCGTCGCTGGGTTTGGGGCTCCATCGGTTGCTCGCGCAAGTTGCCGGTTCGTGGCGAGCATAGCGAGCCGGTGGCCCGGCCACCAACCACCGGCGGCTCTCAGCGGCGGCCCAAGTCGGTCAAATCGGCGGGTGCTGGCCGAGGCGCGGATCCGTCGGGTATTCGATCGCTCCCACGGCAACGTGCAGACCAACGCCCAGGGTAAGCTGACCCCCAGAGCGCCATCCGATCAGACCATGCCCCTCATCACACCACCCCGATTCTTCCGCCTGCTCCTGATCGAGGACGACGTCGAGCGGGTGCAGAGCGTCCGCACCTGGCTCCCGCCCTGGGCGCGGCTGGTGTGGGCGCAGTCGGCGGGCGGGGCGCTCGGCCTCATCCGGCGCGACCCCGGCCAGGTCTACGCGGGCGTGATGCTCGATCACGACCTCGCGCAGCGCGCCATGACGGCGGAGGACGCGGCCCTCTCGGGCTCGGATGTGGCCCTCGCGCTCATCGCGCACTTCTCCCCCAACATCCCAATCCTGGTGCACTCGACCAATCAGGTGCGGGTGCCCCGCGTGGTGCGCCAGCTCGAGGAGCAGGGTTTCTGGGTCACGCGCCTGCCCTGGTACGAGATGACCGAGGCCGCCTTCCTCGCCTGGATCCAGGAGGCGCGGGAGCTGTGGGAAGAGCTGTGAGGCTCAGGGCCGAGGGGCCAGGTCTCTGGACACACACCAGCCCGCGAAGAAACCGTCAGAACCTGATCGCCCCGACCGCGTCCCCAAACGCCTGGCTCACCGCCGCCCCGACCCCACGTCCGATCCGGTCGAGCCAGTCCCGCCGCACGGTGTAGTCGAGCCCGCGCTCCAGCCCCAGGACCTCATCGAGCACCTGGCGGCGGTCACCAATGCCGTCGACGAGCCCGAGGGTGAGCGCCTGCTCGCCGCTCCACCAGAGCCCCGAGAAGACCGCTTCCCCGCCCGTGAGGCGCTCCCCGCGCCCGTCCCTGACCGCGGCGATGAACTGCGCGTGCAACTCGTCCAGGGTCTTTCCGATCTGCTCGGTGACGTCCTGTGACACCGGGGCGAACATATCGAGCGCCCCCTTGTGCTCGCCGGCGAGGTAGAGCCGCCGCTCGATGCCGAGACGTGCCATGGCCTCGGTGAAGCCGAAGCTCTCCAAGCGCACCCCAATGGAGCCCACCAGGCTCGCGCGGTTGGCGTAGATGGCGTCGGCTGCGACTGCCGCGTAGTAGGCTGCCGAGGCCCCCAGGTCGTTGATCACGGCAAGGAGGCGCATCTCGGGGTGGGCGGCTTTAAGGCGGCGAAGCTCCCGGTGAATCATCTCCGCCTGCACGGGGCTGCCGCCGGGGCTGTCGATCTCCACCACCAGGGCCTTCACCTGTGGGTTCTCCAACGCCCGGCGCAGGCCCTGGATCACCCGCTCGGCGCTCGCCTGGGCGTTGGCCGCGATCGGCCCCTCGATGCGCACCAGGGCGGCATGGGGGCGGTGCCCGGCCCAGAGGCCGTCCCAGGCGGTGATGAGCGAGGCCAGGAGCAGCGCGCCGACGTAGGCCGCGAGCAGGAGCTTGAAGAAGATCCCCCAGCGCCGGGCGCGGCGCTGCTCGGCGAGCAGCGCGCCGGTGAGACCAGTGAGCGCCGCGAGCGAACCGGGATCGCTCAGGCTTTCCGGGCTCCGATTTGCCGTTTCGACCATCGTCATCTCTCCCCTCACGGCAGCGCCGGCAGGGCGCCGCCCCAGAGCTCGAGCTCGGCGTCGCGCCGGGTCTGGTCACTGTCGAGCCCCTCGGAGCGGGTGCTGCTGCGGCTCACCGCCTCGGGCCGGGTGCCGCCGATGTCGAGCACGCTTCCCGTGCCCGTGAGCGCCTCCAGGTTCAGCGTCGCCGCGGACGGGAAATGCCCGGTCGCGGCCAGCAGCGCGAGCCACTCGTCCAAGTTCACCCGGCTCCAGTCGACCCGCGCCAGATCGGTCACCGCGAGCCCCCGGCAGTCCGGGTCATCCGGATCGCCCCAGCCGCGGGCGAGCTGGGGACGGATCTGCTCATTGAGAATGCGCGCGAGCGGGGTGTTGAAGCAGCAGTAGGCGGTGCGCCGCTCGATGCAGGCGGAGAGGATCTTCGACTTACAGTACGAGCCTACCCGGTGGCAGGATTTCAATTCCCGCTTGGCGCCGAGCTCGAACTCCTCCTGCTCGCAGGTCCAGATCAACTGGATCAGGATCACCGCCACGGTGTAGATGAGATACGCCGTCATCACCCAGGAGAGCGCCGTTCCCAGGAGTCCGCCCAACTGGATGGTGCCGGCCTGGAGCTGCCCGCCGACGAAGGCCGCGCCCCCATTGACGGTGAAGAGCGCGTTGGCCGCCGCCTCGCCAAAGACACTCGCCACCCACTGCGCGGTCTCCTGCATGAGCGCCTGCTTGAAGGCGGACAAGGAGAGCTCGGCGGCGGCATCGGTCGCCTCGGCGGCGGTCTTGCCCATCAGGTTGTTCGCGACCGAGGTGAACGAGCGGGTGACCTCGCTCCACACCGAGGCCACCGGATCGCGCAGCGTCTCCCAGGCACCGCGGAGGGCATTGCCCCCATCGAGCCCCATCAGCGCGTTGTCGAGTTTCCCAACCGCCAGCACCAGGGTGAGGTAGTCGGCGAGCGAAATGCCGTCCGGGGTGGTGCAGCAGTTGACGATGCCCCCGACCGCCTTCTTGCATTCCATCGCCTCGCCGGAAAAGACCATGCAATCCCCGCCCGTGCAGTCCATGTCGGAGGCGGCCATCTGCGCGGTCTGCAGCGCCGCCACCGCGCGGGCGAAGTCGGGCGACTGCTCGGGGGTGGCGTCCAGACAGTCGGTACCGAGGCAGCGGACGGGCCCGGCGCAGTCGAGGCTGGTGAGGCGCTCGAGCACTGGGATGCCGGCCCAGGTGCCGCAGTCCCACTCCTCCTCGAAGACGTAGCAGAGCCCGCTCGCGCCCTGGGCGTACTGCACGCAGCGGCTGGAGAGGAACCCGCATTGGGGGTCGGCCTCCAGCGCGGTGCAGTCGGTGAGCGTGCCCCCCTCACCCACCTGGACGTCGGGGCATTGCTCCTCGCCCTGCGGGTCGATCCAGCAGTCCATGGTGCCCTGGTAAAACCCGGCGCAGTCGGCGCTGACCGCGATGCGTTGACACAGGCTCGTGATACCGGCGACGGGGGATGGGAGAAGATCCCCGGCGCAGATCCGCCCGCCGGTGATGGGCAGGCAGCCGTCGATGAGCGCCGGCAGCGCCGTGCACTGCACGGTGCCGGTGCAGGCCCCGTCGGCGATCGCCCGGACCACATCGAGACAAGCGGGATCGTCCTCCCAGGTGTCGGCGACGATGGCGTGGGAGAGGTCGTAGCGGATGCGGATCTTCGCGGTGCCCCCGCCCTGCTCGCCGCCCTGGATCAGGGCGAGCAGCACCCGCTTCTCCCCCGCACTCTGGAAGTAGCCGGTGATGTCGTGGCCCAGCCAGACGGTCGGGGAGTCGCTGTTCTCGCACCGGCCGGCGGTGTGCGCATAGTGGTTCATGCCGTCGATCCACACCCCCTCGATGTAGTCCTCGTACCAGACCTCCTCCAGCACCGCGCTGTGGATCGCCGAGGGCTTCAGGACCGTCAGGGTGCCTTCGAGCGACTGGTAACAGGGACCGGTGGGAAAGGGCCGGCCCACGGTCCAGAGCGCGCAGCCCGCGCCGCAGGACTCGATGCTGCCGCCGGCGCCCAGCTCGAAGAGCTCCTCGATGCGGTAGTGGTGCTCAATCTCGCAGGCGCCGGAGTAGTCCATGACGCGCTCGCAGCTCTGGATGTCCGGCACGTGGGTGAGGCGCTCGCTGGAGGAGAACTCCGACTCCCAGGCGCAGTCGGCGAAGGTCGCGGCGAGCGCGGGGAAGTCATCGAGCACCTCGTCGGTCTGGCGCCAGATCGGGTCGTTCCTCAGGTCCGGGCGGGCGCGGTGCACCGGGGCACGGAGCGTCTGGTACGCGCGCCCCGTGGCGCTGTCCTCGCTGAGCAGATCGGCTTGGGCACCCTGCCCGGCGGCGCGCACGGCGGCGTCGTCGCCAAAGAGCGCGGTGAAGTCGCCGACGGCCCCGGCGTTGGCCCCGGAGAACAAGGCATCGAAGCCGATCGGGGTGGGATTGGCCGTGCCGGGGAAGAGGATCAGGGTGTCGCCCGCGACCTCAGGCAGGCGCACCCCGTCGGCCAGCGCCCGGCCATCGGCCTGGGCGGCACGGCCCAGCTCGCTGATGGCATCTCCCCACACCAAGGCCCAGGGCACCCAGGCGGTGGTGAGGCAGAGTACGGCGGCAAGCGCGCGCGCCGGCCAGCGCGCGCGATCGAATGCGAGCGCCGGTGGGCAGCCGCTAGAAGGTCGCGCAGCAGTCATTCCAGCGCCACAGGAGATAGAGATGGTCCTCGCCCGGACCGGGCAGCGAGCGCCAGCTCCCCCAGCGGAAC
>JALOTB010000069.1 GCA_025458165.1 Chromatiaceae bacterium
ACCAGATCCGAGCGCATACCTCAACCTCCTCAATGGCCGTTTGAGGTATGCTACATAACTGTATGTCTTAACAAGTAAGATCATTCGGGAGCCCTGGCGCCAGGGGCGGTCCGCGGGTACCTTGAGCCAGTCGCCGCTGATAATCCTGCCTCCTGCCGCACCGAGGTGGCCCTGTCCGTGCTGGAGTCGGCACGGGGGCGCGACCCGGCCAATCGGGACCTCCTGGTGGCATTGATCCAGTACAACGCCAAGGTGGGCAAGCACGACGCCGCGGCGTGCTGGCTTGAGGAGCTCGCCGCCGCAGCCCCCGATGACCCGGCGCTGGAACAGCTCCGGGCGTTGGTCGACCAGAGCCGACAAGTCACCGCCCCGGCCGACGACGGGTGACGGCCCGCCTCCCCTGGCGCGGGCGGTGTGTGATCTTGCGTGGCCGGGTCCTTACCCCGGCGCCTGAGCCGGGTCGTCCACCAGGCGAGCACGCAGCGCGATCAGCACGAGCACCAGTGGCAGCTCCAGGAGGAAGAACAGCGTCGCGAACAGGACCAGCTTGACCTCACCGAGGACTAACGCGCCCATGACGGCGACCAGGGCCAGGTTCCGGGTGCCGAATTCGATCAGCAGGGTGAATCGGTCGCGGCCGGAGAGCCGCGCGAGGACGCCGATGACCAGTCCGCCGGTCATGGTCAGCACGCAGAAGGGCAGCACCACTGGGAGGGCAGCGTCCATCGCCGCGACCAGCCCGTCGCGCTGGTCAAGGAGGATCATCCCCACCAGGGCGGCGATCCCGGCGAGGCTCAGGGCTCGCAGGGAGCCGCGGGCGGCGGCGACCCAGGCTGGCCTGCGGGCGCGCAGGGCCATACCCACGCCCAAAGGGAAAAGCATCATCAGCGCCAGTTGGCCGACCATACTGGCCACGGGCGCCGGGACCTGATGCGGCTCCTCCAGGAAGAGGGCCAGGCCGGCCGCGGTCAGCGCCGGCATGGTCGCCAGGGCGAGGACCGTGGAGAGGGCGGTGAGGGTGACCGATAGGGCCACGTTACCCTTGCCCAGGTAGCTGTAGAGATTGGAGATGGCCCCGCCAGGACTGGCCGCGAGCAGAATCATGCCCGCCACCACCCAGGGCTCGGGCCGCTGGAGCCAGATCAGCAGGGCGGCGAGGGCGGGGAGCAGTAGGAGCTGGCCCAAGGTGGCCGCCGTTACCGCCCGCGGATAACGCAGAACTCGGTGGAAGTCCGCGAGCGTCAGTTCCAGGCCGACCACCAACATCAACAGCCAGATCAGCGCGGGGATCCCGAGGTCGGTGATGGGGTCTCCGCCGTTCATCGGGGGTGGCGCCGGTTGTCGCTGCCCGCCCCCTCGCCGGCGGCGCCGGGCCGGGCGATTCCGAGCTTCTGCATGCGCGAGCGCAAGGTGTTGGGGTTGAGTCCGAGCTGCTCGGCGGCATTGCCCCGGCCGTTGATGCGCCAGCGACAGCGCTCGCAGACCGCGACGATGTGGTCGCGCTCCACCTGCTCCAGGGTTCGGTGGTCCGGCTCGGTGCCGGGATCTGGCGCGATGGCCGCCGCGCTCCCCTTGGCGTAGGGCAGCCCGACCATCATCAGAGTGGTGCCGGATGACAGGATCAGGGAACGCTCGACGATGTTTTGCAACTCTCGTACGTTACCCGGCCAGTCGTAGGCCAACAGCTCGGCCACCGCCCGGTCGGGGATGCGGGTCACCTGTCGGTCGAGCTTGTAGCGCAGCTTCTCCACAAAATAGGCCGTCAGCAGGGGAATGTCCTCGCGGCGCTCGCGCAGCGGCGGCAGGGTGATCGGGAAGACCCCCAGGCGGTAGAAGAGGTCGGCACGAAACGTCCCCTGGTGAGCCATGCGCTCGAGATCACGGTTGGTGGAGGCAATGAGGCGTACGTCGGAGCGGCGGCTGACGGTCGATCCGACCCGCTCGAACTCACCGCTCTGCAACACCCGCAGGAGCTTGGCCTGAAGGTCCAAGGGCAGCTCGCCAACCTCGTCGAGCACCAGAGTGCCGCCGTCCGCGACCTCGAAACGCCCGATCTTGCGGGCGACGGCCCCGGTGAACGCCCCCTTCTCATGCCCGAAGAGCTCGCTTTCGATCAGGGTGGGCGGCAACGCGGCACAATTGACCCGGATCAGCGGGCGCTCGGCGCGGCGGCTGCGCCTGTGGATGGCGGTGGCGATCAGGTCCTTGCCGGTCCCGGTCTCGCCCAGGATCAGCACCGTGCTGGCGGTGGGCGCCACCTGGTCGACCTGGTGCAGCACCTGCCTCAGGGCCGGACTCTGGCCAACCAGGTCGTCAAGGCCGCCGCAATGCAGCACCTCCTCGCGCCACACCGCGTTCTCGGCCTCCACCCGCTGGCGCAGCGCGAGGTTCTCCGCCAGCGCCGCCCTGAGCTCCAGCTCCTTGCGCCGCCGCAGCAGCGCGCTGGCGAAGACGCCTGAAAGCAGGCGCAGCCGCCGCACCTGATCCTCGGTCCAGGTGTGGGCATCTCGGATCGCGCCGAAGGACAACCAGCCAAGTGTTTGGCCGGCCGCGGCCACGGGGAAGGCGGCCATGGATTTCAGCCCGAAGGCGCTCAGCGCCCGGGCGTCCGCTGTCGCTTCAGGCGGCAGGTCATGGATCCGGCTGAAGATGATCGGGGTGCCAGACCGTACCAGCGGGGACAGGTACGGAAAGTGAGACTCGGGCAGGGCAGCGGGGATGGGCTCGATCCCCGCAAGGGCCCAGGAGTGGGTCGTCATGAGCTGGCCGGGGAGCGCGTCGTAACGCCCGAGCGTACCGCGATCCACGCCAAGGAAGAGGACGATGCGCCGCAGCGCGTCCACGATCAGGTCGTCCAGTGCCTGCGCGTCCACGTCGACGAAGGACGCCGTCAGGTCGGTCACAAGATCTTCGAACCGGGTCCCGAGGGCGGGCGACCGAGCAGTCAATTCATCTTGCGGAGCGCTGGTCACGTCCTCGTCATCCCGGCCCTGCGAAGTGTCTCACACTGATGGAAGCGAGCCCGGCCTCCGCGCCTCTACGGAAACCGCTGCGGCGCCAGCCGCGCCCCACCGGAGCGGGCGACGGCCGTGGACGGCAAGCAGAGTGTAGCCGGCGTGCGCGCTTCGCGGCGGTCCCGCTCACGCTATTTCGTGAATCACGACATATCGTGAGCAGGATAGCGCCATTTCGTCAGTTGCGGCGACGACACCCCTCCTCAGGTGCCCGCCCGGAACGGCTCTCAGCGGTTTACTCATTTCTTACCAAGGACTTGTCGAGCTCTCGGACGGCCGGTCAGGAATTGGCCTGCTTCCTGCTCAGAGCGTACCCATGACCTTCCGGATCACTCGGCTGGATGACTCGCAGCGAGCGGTCGTCAAGATCGACGGGCAGCTTGAGGTCGAAAGCCTCGCGGAGCTCCTGCTCGCCTGCGGTGATCCTTCCTCGGGGCCAACGCTGGACCTTGGGGGACTGCGCCAGGCGGACGAGGCGGCCTTGGCCCTCCTGCGCAGGCTTGCGGCGGGCGGCGCTCGGCTTGTCGGCTGCCCCCCCTACCTGGCGCTGCGGCTTGGCCTGCCAGCCGGACCGGATGGTCATGACGCGTTCTGATCCCTGTGATCCGTGGGCGTGCCACAGAGCGATATCCAACACCGACTTGAGGAGGAGAAAACCCAATGCAGCTCCTATCGATACGCCCAGCGCCCGATCGCCCGGGCGCTCACCTAGGGGTCTCCCTGGCACTGTGGGGGGCCCTAGCGCTCGCCGGCCCAGCGGCGGCCGCGGACAAACCCAACATCCTGGTGGTGTGGGGAGATGACATCGGGCAGTCGAACGTCAGCGCGTATACCAAGGGACTGGTCGGCTACCAGACCCCCAGCATCGACCGCATCGCCAATGAGGGCCTGCTGTTCACCGACTACTACGCCGAGCAATCCTGCACGGCCGGCCGTGCCTCCTTCATGCTCGGCCAGAGTGTGTTCCGCTCCGGGCTGTCCAAGGTTGGCCTGCCTGGGGCCAAGGAGGGGATCAGCACGCTCGACCCCACCATCGCCGTGGTGCTCAAGGATCAGGGCTACGCCACCGGCCAATTCGGCAAGAACCACTTCGGGGACCGCGACGAGCACCTGCCCACGAATCATGGCTTCGACGAATTCTTCGGCAACCTCTATCACCTGAACGCTGAGGAGGAGCCGGAGAACGAGGACTACCCCGCCGACCTGGTGCTGGCCGACGGACAGACCTTCAAGCAGAAGTTTGGCCCGCGCGGCGTGATCCATTCGTGGGCCATGCCCGACGGCACCCAGAAGATCGAGGACACCGGCCCGCTCACCAAGAAGCGCATGGAGACGGTGGACGACGAAACCTCGGCCCGCGCCCTCGAGTTCATCGAAGAGCAGACCAAGGCCGGCAAGCCCTGGTTCGTTTGGTGGAACGGCACCCGCATGCACTTCCGCACCCACGTTAAGGATGAGCTGCGCGGCATCTCCGGTCAGGACGAGTACGCCGACGGGATGGTCGAGCACGATCGGCACATCGGCCAGTTCTTGACCAAGCTCGACGACCTCGGCATCGCCGACAACACGATCGTGTTCTATTCCACCGACAACGGCCCACACAAAAACACCTGGCCGGACGCCGGCGTGAATCCCTTCCGCGGGGAGAAGAACACGAACTGGGAGGGTGGCTGGCGGGTGCCCGCCGTGGTGCGTTGGCCAGGCGTGATTCCGCCCGGCTCGGTCAGTAATGAGATCGTTCACCACATGGACTGGATGCCGACGCTCGCCGCTGCCGCCGGCAAGGCCGACCTCAAGGACGATCTCCTCGACGGCTATACCTCGGCCGCACTGGGCCGCGACTACCGGGTGCACCTGGACGGCTATGACGTCTCAGCGCATCTAAAGGACGCGAAAGACACCCCGAGCCCGCGAAAGGAGATCTTCTATTTCTCCGACGACGGCGACCTGACCGCCCTCCGCTACGGTGACTGGAAGATCATCTTCATGGAGCAGAAGACGCCCGGCACCTTCCGCGTCTGGATGGACGAGTTCAGCCCACTGCGCGTGCCGCTAATCTTCAACCTGCGCCGCGACCCCTACGAGCAGGCCACGATCACCTCCAACAGCTACCACGAGTGGCACATCGACCGGGCTTTCATGCTGGTCCCGGCCCAAGCCTACGTCGGCCAGTTCCTGGCGACCTTCAAGGACTATCCACCGCGCATGAAGGCGGCGAGCTTCAGCCTGGACAAGGTGATGGAGCAGATGAGCAGTCCCGGGCCGCACTGATCGGGGCTGGTCGACGCGGACATGGACGTCCGCGCAACGGCGCCCGTTCCGGCCGCTCGGAGCCCAACCGGGCTTGCGTCGGGGTTGGTTGCCTTGGAAATGCGCCGAAGGCGCTCCTGATCCCCCTCTCCCGCTGGGCGAGAGCCGGGATAGGCCAGGCCAAGTTCACCGCCAGTCTTGGCCAGTCGTCTCAGCCGACACGCACTATCGATCCGAGAGCCGCCCCATGCGTCGCCCCCTTCCCACTTGCGCGATCCTATTTCTGGCCGCATTGACCCTGGCGGGCTGTGCCACGCCCGCCCGCCAGTTGATGCCTACCCCCCTGGTCTATCGGCAGCCCGGGGGCCTCCCGCTGTTCACCCAGTCGGCCGACCAACGCGGCAGTACCGACCTGGATCTGCTCTTCATCACCGACCGCGGGCCTGAGACGACCCCGGAGGGGACGCTCCCGTACGGCCAGACCCGCGCCAAACGGCTCGCCTTCGGTAGCGCTCAGGTACGCCTGACGCCGGCCATCGACTGGGCGACGCTGCACGAGCAGAGCCAGCTCGGCAAGCGCACGCGGCAGATCGATCTGGAGCTTGGCGAAGTCAGGCCGTTGGGACAGTTCCCGAACGAGCCCTACCAACTGCACCGGCTACCGAGCGGGCTGATCGAGCGCGATCGAGACGGGCTTGCCGCTCACCATGCGGCCAAGGCGGAGCTCACCCGGACGGTCGAGCGCCGGCTGGAGAGCTCGTCGAGCAAGCAGATCATGCTGTACGTCCACGGCTTCAACGAGACCTTCGCCACCGCCGCCTACACCACCGCCGAGCTCTGCCATTTCCTCGGACGCGAAGATGTCTGCGCCTTCTTCACCTGGCCGGCGTCATCCACCGGCAACTTCCTCACCTCCTACACCACGACGACCGAGTCCGCCGACTACGCCGTCGACCACCTCAAGAAGACCATCCGCATGCTGTCCCGGGTGCCCGGTGTCGGTGGATCGCAGCTCCTGGCCCACAGCCGCGGCACGGCGGTCCTGCTGCGGGCGGTGAAGGAGCTGGGCCTGGAGGCCATCTCGGCCGGACAGGAGCCGATGAACGTCTACAAGATCGACAACCTGGTGTTGATGTCCCCTGACATCGACGTCGACATCGCCGGCCAGCAGATTACCGGGTTCCTGTCCGACCCGGACCTGGTGACGGTCTGGCCCGAGGGCCGGCTGCCGCGGATGCTCAAGGGGCGCCTGACGGTCTACGCCTCCCCGGACGACCGCGCACTGCTGGTCTCCAAGATCCTCTTCCGAAGCCGTAATCGGGTTGGCCAACTCCGCCCGGAGGACCTCCCGCCCCAAGCCCAGGCCTACTTCGAGACGCTGGGCAAGGTGGATCTGATCACCTACCAGGGCGAGCGCACCGATCTGTTCGGGCACTCCTACTTCACCACCAACCCCCAGGTCAGCTCGGACCTGATCGCGATGCTCCGCTACGGTCAGCAGCTCGGCGAGCCGGGTCGCCAGCTCGTGCGCACGGGCAAGGTGTCCTGGAAGTTTCCTCCTCCAGCGGCGGAGCACGACTAAAGCCGACCGCGCGTGCCAGCTCTGGCGACCAGCGTTTCTACGCTACCGTGCGGGCGGCTTCAGACAAGTCCGGCAGCGCCCAGTTCCCCGGGCGACCATGAGAGGGTCGACGATGCGCAAAATCCTGGCTCTAGTGCTCTCCTGTTGTCTGTCTGGGGTCAGCGCCGATCCGCTGCCCTCCTGGAAGGAAGGGCCGGTCAAAGAAGCGATCGTGGCCTTTGTGACGGACGTCGCCGATGCGGGAGGGGCCGACTTCGTCCCGACCGCCGAGCGCATCGCCGTCTTCGACAACGACGGCACCCTGTGGGTCGAGCAGCCCATGTACACCCAGCTCGCTTTCGTGCTGGAGCGGCTGAAAGCACTGGCCCAGGAGCATCCGGAATGGAACACCGTGCAGCCCTTCAAGGCCGCTATCGAGGGGGACATGAAGGCCTTGGGGGAGGCCGGGCTGGAGGGCCTGATGGAGCTCCTGATGGCCACCCACGCGGGGATGACCAACGACGAATTCGCGACCATCGCCGCAGACTGGATCGGTGCCGCCCGTCATCCGCGCTTCGGGAGGCCTTACACCGAGCTGGTCTACCAGCCCATGCTGGAGCTGCTCGACTATCTGCGCGCCAACGGATTCAAGACCTTCATCGTCTCCGGGGGCGGGGCGTATTTCCTGCGTCCCTGGGCCGAGCGCGTCTATGGCATACCGCCCGAGCAGGTGGTCGGCTCCCAGATTCAACTGGCCTTCGAGGAGCGCGACGGCAAGCCGATCCTGGTGCGGGAGCCCAAGATCGCCTTTATCGACGACAAGGCCGGCAAGCCGGTGGGCATCCAGCGCCACATCGGGCGCCGCCCGATTCTGGCCTTCGGTAATTCGGACGGCGACCTGCAGATGCTCCAGTGGACCACCAGCCCCCCGGGGCGAAGGCTCGGGCTAATCCTCCATCACACCGACGACGAGCGCGAGTATGCCTACGATCGGGAGAGTCACTTCGGCCGGCTGGATCGGGTCCGGGACCTGGCCCCGGAACACGGCTGGATTCTGGTTTCCATGAAGGACGCCTGGTACCGGGTCTTCCCGTCCGCGCGCTGACGGGGCGGCTCGTCTCGATGCCGATCGGCAGAAGACGAGTCTGATCTGGAACCGAGACGCTCGCCGCGCTCCAAAGGCCCCGGGTGCCGCCCCGCTGATCCCGCGCGAGGTCGTCGTATCTCCGGATCTCGACCGACCCGCAGACCTCGAGCGGCCCCCGGGCCTTGATCTGGCACCAGGTAGCGCTGCCCGGCTCATCGCCCTGATGCTCGCCGATTTCCTCGATGGATTGCTGGATCGCCAGACACGATGGAAGGTGCTCCACGAGCAGCAGTGCTATCGATTGCCGCGCTCGGACCCCACCTTCGGCTCCCGCGGATTCGGGCGCTGGACCCTTGGGGCGTCGGCGGCGGAGACTTGCGGTACCGCGGCAACATCCTCGGAGGGCTCGGTCTTGGGCAACGCGGCGTGGTGCGGCTCGACCTGCCGGATGACGCCGGCCTCTGCGATGAGCCGCGGCTGGAAGACCTTCCCAAGGGCTGGAGTGACCTTCCAAGCTCGCCCGTCGCCGCGGCCTTCGGCGACGCCTTCCTCGCGAAGGGCAACCGTCTGGGCCTGATCGTCCCTTCCGCCATCATCCCGGAGGCGTCGAATATCCTGATCAATCCCGGCCATCCGCGAATGTCCGATGTGACCATGGAGATCCTTCGGGAGTTCACCTTCGACCCAAGGCTCAGGCGGTGAGGGTGCTTGGTGTCGGGATCGCTGTCGGAATAGCGCCCGAACACCACGGGGACACTACAACACCCCGAGCAAAGATGAAGACCGCTCCTCCCATCACAGCCGCCCTGCGCGCAATCTGCCAGGAGCCGTCACTCGGCGGTAGGCGTCGGATAAGCCTTAACAAGAGCGCCCACGGACCTTCTTCGTCGTCGGCCCCGTTGGTGGTCATTGGCGGCCCGGCGGTCCTTTCGTTGTGCGGGCTGGGCTATGGGCGTCCGTCGATTATGACCGGGGGTTGAGCGGCGGTGCGCACTGGGTGCGATTCCCCCTCGGCCCAGCGATTTCGGGGCAACGCGACCCGGGTGCGATTGGGCGGTTCAAGACCGCGCGGTAGCGCGCCTGGCCGCTGTGCAGGTGGGCGATGGCGTCGTTGACCCGGTCCAGCGGGAAGTGCTCGGTGACCGGGTTGATGCCATGGCGTGCGGCGAAGTCAAGCATCCGGCGGATGGTCGCCGGGCTGCCCACCGGAGTCCCCGAGATGGAGCGCTGGCCGGCGATCAGGGGGAACACCGCCAGATCGAGCGGCTCCAGGGTTGCGCCGACGAAGTCCAGCCGGCCCTTAGGCTTGAGCGCGGCGACGTAGGCGTTCCAGTCGAGCTTGACGTTGACGGTGGACATGATCAGGTCGAAGCGGTTGGCGGCGCCCTCTAAGGCCGACGGGTCGCGCTCGCCTGAGCTTTCTCAGCCCCTGACCGCCGGCACTGGTGCTGATGGTCGCCCCGGTCGCGCCGGTGGCGCGCGAGGCGTCCAGGACCGGGTCGGTCTTGGTGCCGTCGACGAAGGCGATGATTAGCTCGAAGTCCGTGGCGTCGCTCTCGTGGGAAGGGCTCCTGGGGGCTCTTCCGGCAGGGTCTAGCGCGCCGCGATGGCGTCGCGCACCAAGGCGCCGGCTGTGGGTGGGTGTGAGCTCGGACGGGGCCGCGATACCTTGCACCATGTCGGCGAGCCGAGGGTCTCTGGTGACCTCGCGCAACCGGCGCGAATAGTCCCCGCGCGGGAGGTGAAACAGCCAGATCTCGTCGTCTACCCCCTCACCGCTCTGGCAAAAGATCGCCGCGCCAGGGGCGTCGGCGACGCGGTCGTTCTGAATCAGAGCCCTGTCGGAGTTGGTGACCAGGGCGAGGTAGCGCGGTCAGCGGTCCACCAGGTCTCGATCGGACCGCCCAAAGCGCAGGCGATCGGGGATCCGCCGTGCCCCGCTGCCACCGGTTCCTGTGGCCGGTAACGATTGCCGGCCGCGAACGATCGCTCGGCACGCACTTGCGCGCCAGGGGCGGTCCGCCGTTACCTTGAGCTAGGCGCTGCCAAGCACCCTGTCGCAGGCCGGCCGCGTCATTGGCTCGTCCCGGGGCGTTTTGGTCGAGCCGGGACGCGCCCGGATTGGCTAGGTACTCCGAGCATTCGGGACGTGGCTACAAGCCCCGTCCCGCGCAGAGGCCCCCGCGCGCGCCGCTGTTCTGCTTAGGGGCGCAGCGTGCCGCGGCGGCGAAGATTGCTGGATAATGCGGGCCGGCGGGCTCAGCCGTCGGGCCCCCAGCGGATCGCCGATCCCGGCCGCGAGCCGGGGCCTGCGCCCCATTCAGAGCGGAGACCCGATGAGCAGTATCGACCAGCTAGTCCTCGCGGGCGCCGCCCTCGTGCTGCTGGCGATCCTGGCGAGTGCGCTCTCCTATCGCACTGGCATGCCGCTGCTCCTGGTCTTCCTGGCGGTGGGCATGCTCGCGGGCGAGGACGGGCCGGGCGGGATCGTCTTCAACGACGCCGGCATCGCCTACACCGTCGGCAGCGTGGCGCTGGCGATCATCCTGCTCGACGGCGGACTCAACACCCGCGCCGAGACCTTCCGCACCGGGCTCAAGCCGGCGGTCGTGCTCGCGACCCTGGGGGTGCTGGTCACCTGCGCGATCCTCGGCCTATTCGCCGCCTGGATCCTCGACCTTGGGCTGATCGAGGGCCTACTGGTCGGTGCGGTGGTCGGCTCCACCGACGCCGCGGCGGTCTTTGCGCTGCTGCACGCCAAGGGGCTGCAGCTCAAGGAGCGGGTTGCCGCCACCCTGGAGATCGAGTCGGGGAGCAACGATCCCATGGCGGTCTTCCTGACGGTGGCATTCCTCGAGCTGCTGCTGGCCGGGCACCGGGTCCCCGGCTGGGAGGTGCTCGCGCTCTTTGCGCAGCAGATGGGCATGGGCCTGATTGCGGGGGTGGCCGGCGGCTACCTGCTTGCCTGGCTGACCCAATCGCTGTCGCTGGAGCGCAGCATGTACCCCATGCTGGTGCTCTCCGGCGGGCTCGCGCTCTACGGCCTGACCACCGTGCTGGGGGGCAGCGGCTTCCTCGCCATCTATCTGGCGGGGATGGTCTTTCGCCACCGCGCCCCGCGCGACTCCCACGGCATCCTCGCGGTGCACAACGGCTTCGCCTGGCTGGCGCAGATCGGCATGTTTCTGATGCTCGGGCTGCTCGCTACACCGAGCAATGTCCTGGCGGATGCCCCCGCGGCGCTGGCCATCGCCCTGGTCTTGATCTTCGTCGCGCGGCCGCTGGCGGTCGGGCTTTGTCTGCTGCCGTTTCGCTTCCCTTGGCGCGAGCAGACCTTCATCGCCTGGGTCGGGCTGCGCGGGGCGGTGCCCATCATCCTGGCGCTCTTCCCGCTGCTGGCCGGCGTCCCGCAGGCGGGGTTGATCCTCGATGTCGCCTTCTTCGTGGTGCTGATCTCGCTCACCCTGCAAGGCTGGACCATCCCCTATCTCGCGCGTCGGCTGCGACTGGAGGTGCCGCCGACACCAGGGCCCGACGAGCGCCTGGAGCTCGCGCCCCGCCCGAGGGACGGCGAGGGCATCCTCGGCTACCGCCTGGGCGCGAGGACCCCGGCCCTCGGGCTGCGCCCCGCTGAGCTGCGCTTGCCCGCCGGGGCCCGCCCCATCCTGGTGTTGCGTGACGGCCAGGTCTTGCCCCCGGAGTCGGCCGGCCCGCTCGCAGCCGAGGATTGGCTCTACCTGCTCGCCCGGGAGGCCGACAGCGCACGGCTGAGCGAGCTGCTCGCGGCGGGCGCCGCCCCGGCCTATCTGGACCGGCGGGTGTTCTACGGCGACTTCGTGCTGAACGGCGAGGCCCCGCTCTCTGCCCTGGCCGCCCAGTATGGCCAGCCCGTGCCGGCCGGTATGGAGCAGCGTACCCTGGCCGAGTTCGTCTGCTCCCGGATCGAGGGCCCGCCGGTGGTCGGCGACCGCGTCCGGCTCGGCGGTCTGGAGTTGGTTATCCGCAAGGTCGAGGGCGCCCGGATCAGCCAGGTCGGGCTGCGCTTTCCGGACACCCCGGGGTAGCGGGCCCGGCGATCAGCGGTCAGCGCGACCCGATCGCCGCCCGGAGGTCACCAGCGCATGGGTGAGGACGACCAAGATCGGGCACAGGGAGGCGAGCGCGACCAGCCCGAAGCCGTCGAGCAGTACGTTGCCCGACCCCAAGGCTGCCGCCAGTGCGACCCCCAGGGCGGTGATCACCGGTACCGTCATGTCGGAGGTCGCGACCCCGCCCAGGTCGTAGGCCAGCGCCAGGATGACCCGGGACGCGAACCAGGTCGTCAGCGCCAGCGCCCCGATCTCCAGCCACTGGAAGATGACAACGACGACCGCCAGCGGGGCCAGACGGCGCACCACGCCGAGGACGTGGTCACGAAATGAGGCTTGCTGCGCCATCGCCTGACTCCTCTCAGACGCGGTCGCTGGCCGCCCCGTCCTCGGGCCCACCGCAGACCGGCCGTTTGGCCTCTCGTCTGTCCCGGCCGGTATCGGATGCCAGCCCGCGGTGGCAGCTTATCCGAGTCTCGGCGATGCGCGACAGATGGCGGTCACGCGGGGTTAGAGGGTGACGCGCGACGCGCAGGCGGCGAGCGTTTCTAGACGCCGGCCGCCGCGCGGGTGCACCATGTCGGGCGCTCCGAATCCCGCCGCTGAGGCGGGATCAAGCCGAGGATAAGCGAGCCCCCACGCCCCAATGTCCCTGTTGGCCTATTCGCTGCCGCTGGTCATGCTGCTCTCGGCGCTGGCGGTGAGCCTGACCGCGCCGAGGCTCGGGGAGGGCGTGGCGCGCATCAGTGTCCTTGCCAGCGCCCTGGCGCTGTTGCTCGCCGGGGTGCTGTTCGTCAATCAGCTCGGGGCCGAAGAGCCCCGGCTGGTCGGCGTCGGACTGACGATCTTCAACCTCTACGTCGATGCGCTGAGCACGCTGATGGCGCTCCTGGTGAGCGGCGTAGGGCTGGTGGTGCACGTTTTCAGCGTGCGCTACATGCAGGACGATCCGGGCTACACCCGGTTCTTCCTGCTGCTCGACCTGATCATCGGCGTGATCCTGCTGATGGTGCTGGCGGGCGACCTGTTGACGCTGCTGCTCGCCTGGCACCTGCTCGGGGTCTGCCTGTACTTCCTGCTCAGCCATGAGACCCGCCGCCCGGCGGCGACCCGCTACGCCTTCTGGACGCTCTTCACCCATCGCATCGGGGACCTGCCGCTACTGGCTACCACGGGGCTCGCGTATCACACCTATGGCACGCTGAGCCTCCCGGAGCTTTTCGCTAAGGTCGCGGAGACCCCGGACGCGACCACCCTCCTCGGGCTCCCCTTCGCCGAGACCGTTGGGGTGCTGATCCTGCTCGCGGCTTTCGCCAAGTCGGCCCAGTTCCCGCTGCACACCTGGCTGCCGTACACCATGGACGGGCCGACGCCGGTCTCGGCCCTGATGCACGCGGGGATCGTCAACGCCGGCGGCTTCCTCATCAACCGCTTTGCGCCGGTCTTCGTGCATACCGATGGGGTGCTGCTGCTGGCGCTGGCGGTGGGGCTGGTCACCACCATCCTGGGCTCGCTGATGATGCTGATGCAGAGCGACATCAAGAAGGCGCTTGGCTATTCCACCATGGGGCAGATGGGCTACATGGTGATGGAATGTGGCCTGGGTGCCTTCTCGCTGGCGATCTACCACTTGATCGCACACGGCGTGTTCAAGGCGACCCTGTTCCTGGGCTCGGGGGCCATCATCGCCAACGCTCGCAAGGACCCGAACATCCCCGAGGGCGAGATCTACAAGTTCATGGTGGAGCGCAAGGTGCCTAAGCCGCCGATGTCCTGGGTGGTGTTCGCGGCGATCACCATCACGGTGCCGCTCCTCATCGTCTTCGGCGCCCATCAGGTCGTCGACGAGGGTTTCCTGCACCACCAAGGGGCCATGATCCTGCTGCTGTTTGGCTGGATCACCGGCGCCCAGACCCTGTTCTTCGTCTACAAGCTCGGCGCCGAGCGACCCTTCCTGGTGCTGCTCTACGTGATCCTGTCCTTCGGGATCGTGATCCTGACCTATGTGGTGGTGGGGCACGCCTTCGATGCCCTCCTGTATCCAGACCCGGCCTTCCGGGAGGCCCTCTATCAGGCCGCCTCGGTGGACTTCACCTGGTTCCTAGCGGTGCTTTTGATGCTGGTGGTGCTGATCGCCGCCGGCTGGCTGCTGATCTTCCGCTCGGCGGCGGCCCAGGAGCCATTGCACCGGCGGTACCGGGGCCTGTATTACGGGCTCTATGCCCTGCTGTCCCGGGAGCTCTACATCGCCGACCTCTACAGCCGGGCCGGCGAGAAGCTGCTCGCCGCCTCGCGCCGGCTGAACGCCTGGCTGCGCTGGGTCTGAGCCATGGAGCCGACGCCCGCGCTGGCCGTGCTGACGTTCCTGCTCGCGGGACTGTTCCTGCCGCTCTATCCGCTGAGCATTGGGGCCAACCTGCTCTTGAAGCGCCAGCCGCCCATCGGGGGCCCTGACCCGTTGTCCGGGCCCAGCGTCAAGGCCGCGGCCATCCTGCTGATGCCGGTCGCGGGGGTCGCGCTGGTGCAGCTCGGTCTCTCCCTGGCGGGCGAGGCGGCCCGAGTGATGGCGACCGGATTCGCGGTCTGGGGCGGGCTGAGCTCCATGCTCTACGCCTTCCGCCTGCTCTCGGTGCGGGACGGGAAGATCTGGATTGCGCAGCTCTACTGCTCGGCGCTGGCGTTGGTGTGGATCGGTGTCCCCCAGGGTGTTCCGCTGCTCCTACCGGCAGTCGGCCTGGCCCTATCGCTGCTGCCGCTGACGGTCCTGCTCTCCTATCTGACGCGACGCTTCGGGATCGCCCGGGTAGGGCTCTACCCGGGGTTGAGCGGCCGCATGCCGGTGTTCTCGGTGCTCTTCGTGGCCGCGGTGCTGGTCGCCGTGGCGGTGCCCTTCTCGCCCGCCTTCTTCGCCATCGCGGACCTCGCCTTCGGCGGGGTCGGGGCCAACGAGCTGATCACCCTGGCCCCGGTCAGCCTGTCCTGGCTGCTGTGGACCTGGGCCGGCGTCAACCTGATCGCGGGGATCGTCTTCGGCACGCCCCGTGATGACCTGGTCTACGTCGACCTCGACCGCCGGGCCGCCGTGCTGCACGGCGTTGGGATGCTGCTGCTGTCGCTCTTCGGCATCTTCCTCGTGGAGGGCGTGCTGTGAACGATCTGGACGAGCCTAGGGGACCGCCGCAGGGGGCCGCCGCCGAGCCCCAGGGGCACGGCCCGAGCCTCGGCAAGCGCCTGAAGATCCGCTCGATGGTCAATGTGGCCGGCGAGGTGCTGCCCTTTTTCTGGCCGATGCGCAACTTCATCCACCACAACCCCCTGCACGGGCTGGAGGATCGGCCGTTCGAGCAGGCCGTCGCCGAGGCCACGCGCCTGTTCCATGCCCGGGGTTATCTGAGGCGGGTGGAATACCGGCGCCTGATGGAGCGTGGCAGCATCGATCTCCAGGTGCTGGAGGGGCTGGTCGCCGAGCTCGTCGACGACTGGCTCCGCGAGCACGGCGTCGACGACGACGATCTGCGCCGTCTGCTGCGAAACTGTCTAATGACCATCTTCACCCGCATGGATCAGCCCGCCCCTGGGGTCGAGGTGCCCGGCACCGAGGAGGTGCTGGCCGCGATCAAGCGCGTCGCCGGCTGAGCCAATGGCCGCAACAACCGCCATCAAGCCCTTCGCGGAGCGCCTCGCCACCGAGCTCACGCTGTGCGACGCCGTCGATCAGCTCTTCGGGACCCGTCTCGGCGAGACCCTGAACGAGCTCCTGATTAAGGGCCTGATGGACTTCTTCGACGAGGGCCAGTCGGTCTGGCGCATGCCGGGTCGCATGCGCGGCCTCTACCGGAGCTGGAGCCGCATCGCCCGGCGCAACCGCCGGCTCAAGATGCGCGGACTCGACGTGGGCGCCATCCTGGCCGAGGCCGAGGACCCCGAGTCGATGATCGACTTCGTGATGACCCGCCTCGGCATCCCGGAGCCGCTCTGGATGGACTACTTCGCCCTAGAGCTGACGCGGCTGCACGGCTGGGCGGGGTTCGTCCGCTGGCGCGCCCAGGCGCGGCACTACTACTGGCAGCAGCGCAACCCAGCCGACCTGGTCGAGTACGTCGCGCTGCGGCTGGTGCTGGCGCTCGCCCTGATCACCGATGCGGGCCGCCGGCTCAAGCGCGATCTGAGCTATCGGGCGCTGCGCGACTACGCCGAGCGCCATCCGCGCGAGTGCCTGCTGCGGCGCGAGCTGAACGCGGGGACCGTGCTGCCGGACTACGCCCATCGCATCGAGGTCACCCTCGACCAGGGCGATCCCGGGCGCATCGACGCCCTCGCCTGGGAGTACGAGGGGGTCAAGATGACCCGTGAGGCGGAGTCCCGCGCGCGACACCTGCTCAAGGTGGTCGATGCCGCCGGGATCCCCCGCCAAGGGCTCCTCGACCGCCCCGACGACTCGCTGCATGCCTTCATCGATGCGGTGTTCGCCTTCAAGGCCCGTGAGGGGTTCCTCTGGACCCGCGGGCTGGAGCAGACCTACATCGAGCGCCTGCTTCGCGAGATCGACCGGGCGGCCGCGGACACCGCCGATGTGGCGGACGAGCGGCCCGGCGAGGCGGACGCCGGCGGCCGGGTCCAGGCCCTGTTCTGCATCGACGTGCGCTCGGAGCGGCTGCGCCGCCGCCTGGAGGCGGTGGGCGAGTATGAGACCTTCGGCATCGCCGGCTTCTTCGGGGTGCCGGTGAGCTTCGTCGAGTACGGCAAGGGTCATGAGACCGCCCTCTGCCCGGCGATCGTCACACCCAAGAACGTCGCGGTCGAGATGCCCCACAAGCACGAGCACCATCGCGAGACCCTCTTCGAGCTCGGTCACGAACTGGTGCACGACCTCAAGAACACGGTGCTCGCCCCCTACGTCACCGTCGAGGCGGTCGGGCTCCTGTTCGGCTTCGACATGGTCGGCAAGACCTTCGCCCCCGCCGCCTATAACACCTGGCGCCAGCGCCTGGAGAGCCGCAAGCCCCCGGCGCGGCTCCTGATCGACAAGCTGAGCCGCGGTGAGGCCGAGGAGCTGGTCGCCCACCTCCAAGACGAGATGGTGATCCGCGCCATCGAGCGCCACTTCGGCATCAAGCGCGAGTCGGTCACCAGCCCGATGATCCGGGAGCTGCGCGAGACCGCGCTGGGTAACCGCAGCGGTCCGACCCAGTTCGCCCGCCAGAACGACATCGACCCCGCGGCGGAGGCCGTTTTCATCACCTCGCTGCAGGTCGAGTACCGGGTGAATCCCAACCAGCGCCAGATCCAGCTCGAGCACCTGGCCAAGGTCGGCTTCCATCACCGCCGCCAGGCGCAACTGGTGGGCACGGCGCTCCGCGCCATCGGGCTTGCCGACCGCTTCGCCCGCACCGTGCTCGTAGTGGGCCACGGCAGCACCTCGCAGAACAACCCCTACGAGTCGGCGCTCGACTGCGGGGCCTGCGGCGGCGACCAGGGTCTGGTCAACGCCCGCATCTTCGCCGCGATGGCCAACCGCCGCGAGGTGCGCGAGGTCCTCGCCGAGCATGGTCTCAGGATCCCGGAGGACACCTGGTTCGTCCCCGCCCTGCATGACACCACCACCGACGAGGTGCGGCTGTTCGACCTCGACCAGCTCCCCCCCGCGGCGCTCACGCGCCTCTCCCGCATCGAGGAGGATCTCGCCGCGGCCGGGCGGCTGTGCGCCATGGAGCGCTGTGCCGCACTTGGCGAGACCGGCATCACCAAACCCGAGGTGGCGGCCCGCCGCGTCAAGCGTCATGCCCTCGACTGGACCCAGGTGCGCCCGGAGTGGGGGCTGTCGAAGAACGCCAGCTTCCTCATCGGCCGGCGTGCGCTGAGCCGCGCCCTGAACCTGGAGGGGCGCGCCTTCCTGCACTCGTACGACCACGGCATCGACCCCGACGGCCGCCTGCTGGAGGGTATACTCTCCGGCCCCTTGGTGGTGGCCCAGTGGATCAACCTGGAGCACTACTTCTCGGTGGTCGACAACGAGGCCTTCGGCAGCGGCAGCAAGGTCTACCACAACGTCGCCGGGCGCTTCGGCGTCATCACCGGCAACGTCAGCGACCTGCGCACCGGCCTCCCGGCCCAGACCATGCTCAAGGGCCGCGAGCCCTACCACGAGCCCATGCGTCTGGTTACCGTCATCGAGGCCCCGCGGGCCCTGGTGGAGGCGGTGCTCAGGCGGCTCTACAAGCCGCGCGAGCTGGTGCGGAACGGCTGGATCCTACTGGTGGTGCTGGACCCGCAGACGGGCCAGGCGCACCAGTACCACTCCGGCGGCTGGCAGACGCGGCCGATTCGGCTACCGGGCTGACGCGGTCCGGGCACCGATCAGCCTTAACAACCACTCCGCAGCGACGAGGAAAACGGGCCATGCAAGAGCTCAAGCAGAGCGCGATGAAAAAGCTCGAGATCATCGTCCAGGGCGAGCAGCGGGACTTCGTGATTGATCTCCTCGAGCGCGCCGGGGTGAGCGGCTGGACCCTGGTCCACAACCTCTCCGGCAAAGGCACCCACGGCGCCCACGAGGGCCACCTGATGTTCAACGAGGAGGACGTGCTGGTGATGGTCATCACTGTCGTCCCCGAGGAGCTCGCCGCGGCCATCCTGGAGGGTCTGACCCCGTTCTTCAACAAGCACATCGGCGTCGTCTTCACCTCCGACATCCAGGTCACCCGGCTGGCCAAGTTCAAGGGTCCAGTGGCCCAGGCAGGCTAACGTCCGGGTGCTCGTGTGGGCGGGGGTCCCACCAGCGCCGCGGAAGACGGGCAACACCGGCCCCTTGGTTCCCATTAAGCTCGGCTTGGGGCCCAAGGTCAGGAAGGCCTGCTTCCCAAGCGTGGCGGATCGCGAAGCAGAGCTTCGCGGACGGCGTTCCTAAGGAGACCCGGCTAAAGAGAAGGTGATTAGCCAGAAAGCTCAGTGGGCTCACGGATTGAGCCCCCGGTGGGCGCAGGATGTGTTCCAAGACCCCACCGAGGAGCGCCGCCATGTCGATG
>JALOTB010000070.1 GCA_025458165.1 Chromatiaceae bacterium
TCCGGCCGCGAGGTGTTGCCCGCACCGATCGAGATCATGCGCTCGCCCTGGAGGAGGTAGATCCCGCCCGTGGCGATGAAGGCGGCGTCGCCGAGGCCGTCCAGCTCGGTGCGGCCGTCGCTCATGGCGTCGCGGATGTCCTGAAAGATCTGCGCGGGGGAGACGCCGGAGTAGGCGCCGCCGGGCTGGCTGATGCTGACCTGGAGGAAGCCCAGGGAGTCCGGGTCCGCCGGGTTGTAGAGGCAGAGCGTCATGCCGACGCGGCCTTCCTTGCGGCGCTCGCCCTCCAGCATGGGCTCGCCGAGGAGCTGGGAGGCGTCGTCGCGGGTGATCAGCTCGCACGGGTCGACGGCGGTCTGCGCAGGGGGCGATGCGGCCTGAGTGGCCGGTTCTTCCTGTCCGTTGCCGCAAGCCTGAATGGAGAGGGCAGCGAGCAGAACGGCGGTGGTGATCTGAAACGACCTCATCTGCGTGTTTCTCCCTGAGCGACGGCGGTGGGCGGGCAAAGCGCCATCCGCCGTTGCGGCACTCCGCTCGCGCCGATACGCTTAGTCAGCCTGGCTTAGCCAGGATCAACCAGAGTTCCGGAGGAGCTCCCATGGCCGTGCAGATCAACATCCATGAGGCCAAGACCCACTTGTCCAAGCTGATCGATCAGGCGTGCCGCGGCGAAGAGGTGGTCATCGCCAAGGCCGGCAAACCCGTGGTGCGTCTGACCCCCGTGCAGCCGACAGCCGTCGGGCGGCATTTCGGCGCCCTGCGCGGCAAGGCCCGGGTGGATGAAGCCTTCTTCGAGCCCCTGCCGGAAGACGAGCTGCGCGCCTGGGAGTAGCGCCATGCGCCTGCTGCTCGACACCCATGCGCTCCTCTGGTGGCTGGACGGCGACGAGCGCCTACCGGCCGAGGCCCGAGCGGCGATCGCCGACGGCGCCGCGCCGGTCCTGGTAAGCGCCGCATCGGCCTGGGAGATCGCAACCAAGGTCCGCATCGGCAAACTCCCGGGCGCCGTCGAGGTGGCCGAGCGCCTACCGGAGATCCTCGCGGACCAAGCATTCGCCGAGCTGCCGATCTCCGTGGCCCACGCCCGCCGGGCCGGTCTGCTGCCGGGCATCCATCGCGATCCCTTCGATCGTATGCTGATCGCCCAAGCGCAGATCGAGGAGCTGACGCTGGTCAGCAATGAGCAGTTGTTCGATACCTATGGTGTACACCGGCTTTGGGCCGGGGACGCGGACGGATGACGGAGTCCATGGCCACGGGCGGCGATGCCACCCGAGCGTGCGGCAAGCCAGTTGCCCGCCGTTTTCCGGGGGCGAACGGGTCCGCGACGCTCAACCTCGAGGCCCCCGCCTCAGCCCCCTCTACTGGCCCGACCCCGACACGGTCGAAACCCTGAGCGTCTTCCCGCTGATCGACTGGTAATCATCGGCAGACTGGCCCCGCGGGCCCCCTCGCGCGACGCTCAGAGCTGCCGCAGCCGCTCCAAAGCGATCTCTGCGGCCTCCCGCAGCCGCTCCCGCACCTCTGGTTGTGAGGTGTTGCCCGCGCCGATCGAGATCATGCGCTCGCCCTGGAGGACGTAGATCCCGCCGGTGGCGATGAAGGCGGCGTCGCCGAGGCCGTCCAGGTCGGTGCGACCGTCGCTCATGGCGTCGCGGATGTCCTGGAAGATCTGCGCGGGGGAGGCGCCGGAGGATGCGGCGCCGGGCTGGTTGATGCTGACCTGGAGGAAGCCCAGGGAGTCGGGGTCCGCCGGGTTGTAGAGGCAGAGCGTCATACCAACGCGGCCTTCGTCGCGGCGCTCGCCCTGCAACATGGGCTCGCCGAGGAGGTGGGCGGCGTCGTCGCGGGTGATCAGGTCGCAGGGGTCAATGGCGGCCTGGGCGGGGGGCGATGCGGCCTGAGTGGCCGGTTCTTCCTGTCCGTTGTCGCAAGCCTGAATGGAGAGGGCAGCGAGCAGAACGGCGGTGGTGATCTGAAACGACCTCATCGGCGTGCTACTCCTGAGCGACGGCGGGTCGACGGGCGGACGCAGTGACACCCGCACCGGGCTCAGTATTGCACCAGCTCGACGCGGCGGTTCTGGGCCCGCCCCTCCTCGCTCTGGTTGGAGGCGACCGGGGCGGCGTAGGACACGCCCACCGGGAAGAGCCGCGCCCGGTCGACCCCATGGTCCCGCACCAGGGCGGCCACCACGGCCTCGGCACGCCGCTGGGACAGGTCGCGGTTGTACTCGAAGCCGCCGGCGTTATCGGTGTGCCCCACCACCAGCAGGCGCAGGCCGGCGTCGGCGCGCAGCAGGGTCGCGATCTCGGCCAGCACCGGCGCGGACTCGGGCTTGAGCGTCGCCTGATCGAAGTCGAACAGGATGCCGTAGAGGGCGATGCGGCCGGTCGCGTCGATCGTGCGGGCCATCTCCGGGGCGGCGACCTTGACCATCCGCTGCTCGCGCGCCTTCGCCTCGATCAGGTCGACGACGGCGATGGTGCGCCCGTCTAGCGCCCGGCAAGAGTGGCCGGTCTTCAGGCTGTAGGTGAGCACCGAGACGTGGGCCTGGTCCTCCGGCAGGGCGGCGGCCAGGTAGCGCTGGTCCTGGATGCGCTCGGTCTGGGCGCAGGCCCCGGTGGACAGGGGCGGGTCGGGGATGCGCTCGGCGGGGCGCAGGACCATGGCCAGGCTCATCTCGCCGCCGCCACCGCCGCTGGAGCGGCCGGAGTCGCCGCCGCACTCCTCACGCTTGCACTCGAACAGGGCGCGGCCGCCGCGGGCCTCAACCTCGTCGCGGTAGTTGCGGACCACCTCCAGGGGCGAGCGGCCCTCTGGGATCAGGTAGACCAGGCGGACGACGCGGCCCTCGAGAGGGAGGGACTCGACGGGGGCGAACCAGCGGTTGTTGTGGGCGTCGCGGCGCGCGCGGTCCGGATCCATACGCAGGGGGGCGGTGGGCAGCAGGTACTCGCCGAAGGCCTCGTCGTCGTAGGAGACGATCAGGGACCCCTCGTAGCGCTTGAGGATGTCGGGGTCTCTGGCCCCCTCGACGTCCGCGCTGGGGATCAGGGCGTCGGCGCCGGCGTCCAGCGCAAGCAGGAGGAGAAGTAGGGTCATCGTGAGGGCGCGGGACATCGTCGGACTCCTCGGACGGGGTCGGGTGCGCAAGCGCGTGGGCCTCGCGCGCCGCATCGTTGCTTTCGTATCGCGGAAAAGAGGCCGGGCTCCATCCCCTCTTGCGTG
Organism: Chromatiaceae bacterium; assembly: GCA_025458165.1. Classification (GTDB taxonomy): domain Bacteria; phylum Pseudomonadota; class Gammaproteobacteria; order Chromatiales; family Chromatiaceae; genus JALOTB01. Next base: position 3,232 of record JALOTB010000070.1, read on the forward strand.
GACCGCAAAGCCCCCCCGCGGGATTCCTCAAGACGTGAAGCGATAACTGCGATTTCCGCGTCGCTTCATTTTCAAGTGGTTAAGGACTTGGAAATCGGGGCACATCCCTGTGCCGCAGGGATACGTTTGCAGGGCGCCCTCTACAGCGGCTCGACCGAGTACTCGGTGGTGAGGGTGAAGCGCTCGCCGGGGGCGACCGTCACGACATCGGACGCAGCGTTGGTGGTCTCGACGCAGAGCATCCGGCGGTAGCCGTCCTCGCCCATGTCGCCGAATGCGGCGCCGGTCTCGGCCCAGGGATTCCAGACGACGTAGCTGGTGCTGCCGGTCTTGCTGACGCGGATGGCCCGCTCCAGGGCGCGATCGCGAATCACGGCATCCCCTGGGCAGCCGAGATAGATGCGGTTGACCTCCCGGTCGATCAGGATCGGACCCTCCTGGCGGAGGCGGGCATCGGCGGCGGTCTTGTCGATGTACTCACAGCCCTCGAGCCCCTCGACCTCGACCTCGGCGATGTCCTCCACTGGCGAGATCGAGCCGCAGGCGCTCACCGACGGTGACCGCGAGGCTCAGCTCCGCCTGGTGCGGCCAGAGTGCGAGCTCCGCCTCGCCGGGGACCAAGCGCAGGACGAGACGTGTCCCCTCCGGCACGGTCGCCGCCTCGCTCAGCACCCAGTCGAGGTTGCGGGCGAAGCCGTGGGCTGGCTTGCTCGGGTCCTCGGGATGCGCCCCGAACCAGGGCCAGCAGACCGGGATGCCGCCGCGCAGCGACTTGCCGGGCTTGAAGCGTGCGTCGGGCGAGAGCCAGACCACCGGCTCATCCCCCGCCGGCGCCCAGGTGAGGACCTGCGCCCCCTGGATGGCTATGGTCGCGCTGCCCTGCGCGTTGGTGACCGAGGCGACCAGGGCGCCGTGGTCCCCGACCAGGAACTCCAGCTCGCCGGGCCGGGCAAATAGCTCGTTCAAGCGATCGGCGTCGGTCATCTCGTCTGTCTCCCAAGGTTGAACAAAGGGCGCCCTATGCTAGCTCAGTCGGCGCGGCGTGACCCTCCCTGGTCGCCGGATCCCGTCATTCCCTGCCAGGATGACGGCGGTGCTGGATGCGCGCGCCCGACGTACACCTTGCCCGTGCCGCGGCCCTGGGGGCAGCGAGCCGCGTGCCGGCCTCGCAGCCCAGGCCGCCCGTTCACTCGGGTTGATGCGCGTCCGTTTGCGGATCGATTTCGCTGTTTGCGGTGACACCCAGCCGCTCGTCCAACCAGGCATGCACGGCCTCTATGCCCTCTCGCGCATGCGCGGAGAAGAGCGCGACCCGCAGGCCCGCGACATCCTCGCGCAGCTCACGCTGAACCGCTTGGAGCTGGGCGCGGGCGGCGCCGCGCTTGAGCTTGTCCGCCTTGGTCAGGAGCAGGAGCAGGTCGAGGCGCTCCCGCCGCCGGCGGCCCCAGAGCAGGAGCTGGCGGTCGAACGGTGTCAGGGGATGGCGGATGTCCATCAGGATCACCAGCCCAGCGAGGGACTGGCGCCGCTCCAGGTAGTCGGCCATCACGCCCTGCCACTGCGCCTTGAGCGACTCGGAGACCTTGGCGTAGCCGTAGCCCGGCAGATCGACCAGGCGCCGATCGTCGTCGAGCGCGAAGAATACGAGCTGCTGGGTGCGCCCCGGGGTCTTGCTGGTCCGCGCGAGCTGGCGCTGGTGGCAGAGGGCATTGAGCGCGCTCGACTTGCCGGCGTTGGAGCGACCCGCAAAGGCGACCTCCCGCCCGAGATCGGGCGGGGCCTGGTCGAGCCGGGCCGCGGCGGTCAGAAAGCGCGCACGCTGGTAGAGGGGATTCACCGGTTGCGGCCCCCGGGCGCGCTCACGTGGATATCGTCAGGCGTTCAGACGTCCCCACAACCGTTTGGTCCAGGACGCCTTCTTGTGGTGAGGCTTGACGCCTGCCTCGAGAAAGAACGGGCTGTACTGCATGTCGCTTGCGAGGATGTGCTTGGTCAGCCATCCCTTAAGGAAATGCATGAGCTCGAAGCCGATTGCGGTCTTTCCGGCCGCGACCTTCTGCTGGAGGTCCGTTACCTCGGCGATGAGGGCCTCATGCTCGGCCTTGTGCGCTTCGTAGTCGGGGTAATGAAAGATTCGCATGAGGCTCTCTTCAACCGCGAAGTGGATGCGGGTGTATTCGGCCAGCTTCCCCAGCACGTCGTTGACCACCGCGCTACCCCGACGCTCCTGAATCGCATCGTGCATCTCGTTGACCAGCCCGACCAGTACCTGGTGCTGGGCGTCAATCTCTTCGATTCCAACGCTGAGATCTTTCGACCATTCGACAAAGTGCGTCATGTGAGACTCCCGTGATCAGTTTCCCGGACATGCGCCGGCAGGGATCCTCTTGGCCGTGCCTTGACTACGCCCGGTGGCGCAGCCAGTCGCCGGATTTGCCTCCGGTCTTCTCCAACAGTCGAACCGATTCGATCGCCATGCCGCGGTCAACCGCCTTACACATGTCGTAAATCGTCAGCAGGCTGACCTGCACCGCGCACAGGGCCTCCATCTCGACCCCGGTGCGCCCGCGGGTCTCGGCCAGGGCCCGGCAGTAGACGGTGGAGTCCGCCTTCTGGGGCTGGAGATCGACGGCGACGCGGGTGAGCGCGATGGGGTGGCAGAGCGGCACCAGCTCGGCCGTGTGCTTGGCCCCCATGATCCCCGCCACCCGGGCGATGCCGAGCACGTCGCCCTTCTTGTGCCCGCCCGAGAGGATCAACGCCAGGGTCTCGGGCTGCATGCGGATCCAGCCCTCCGCCACGGCGGTGCGGCGGGTCTCGGCCTTGTCGCCGACATCGACCATGTGCGCATGGCCGGCGTCATCGAAGTGGGTGAGATCGGACAAGGGCTCGCCTCGGCGTCGGTAGGGTTTGGCTCAGGTCCCGGTCGGGGACAGGGTCTCCAGGCGCTTGTCGAGCTCGCGCAGCTCGAAGGTCATGCGCGCCAGATCGCCGAGGATGAGGGTGGCGGGGGCCTGCCCAACGCCGCCCACGGTGCCGGGATTGAGAAGAAGGGTCTGCCCCCCCTTGAGGTTGGGCAGCCACTCCTCAGAAGGGGCATGGCTGTGGCCGCAGCAGACGATGTCCCAGTCGCCGGTTGCGGCCATCGCACGGGCATAGTGGGGGTAGTGGACCAGGAAGATGCGCCGCCCGGCCAGGGTGATCCCGGCATCCATTCCATGGTAGTGGACCAGGCTGGCCGGGTCGGCGGCGAGGCGGCCCAGAGTGTAGAGGTCGCCGGTGTTGTTGCCGTGGATCAGGTGCACCGGCAGCCGGTACTTCTCCAGGCAGCGCAGGGTGCTCGGCGCGACCACGTCGCCGCAGTGCAGCACCGCCTCCGCCCCCCAGGCCTTGGCGTCGGCGACGGCGGCATCGAGCAGCGCGATGTGGTCGTGGCTGTCAGAGACCAGGCAGATCTTCACGGCTGCGTCACGAGACAGGGGCGTCCGCGAGGGCTCAGAAGGCGGGCTTCTCGGGGGCCTCCTCGAACATCCGCACGCTGTCGAGGATCTCCTGCTTGGCCTCATCGACGCCGCCCCAGCCGCCGACCCGGACCCACTTGCCCTCGTCCAGGTCCTTGTAGTGCTCGAAGAAGTGGGCGATGGTCTCGAGCAGGTCCTGGGGCAGGTCGCGGTAGCTCTCGATGGTGCGGTAGGACTTCGACAGGGTGTCGATCGGCAGGGCCAGGACCTTAGCGTCGTCTCCCGACTCGTCGGTCATCATCAGCACCCCGACCGGGCGGCAGCGAATCACCGAGCCCGGGATCAGGGGATAGGGGGTAACGACCATGACGTCCACCGGGTCGCCGTCCTTCGACAGGGTGCGGGGCACGTAGCCGTAGTTGCAGGGGTAGTGCATGGCCGTCGACATGAAGCGGTCGACGAACATCGCCCCCGTGTCCTTGTCCATCTCGTACTTCACGGGGTCAGAGTTGGCCGGGATCTCGATGATCACGTTGACCTCGTGGGGGACGTTTCGGCCGCGGGAGACTCGGTGCAGATCCATGGGGTCGACCTCGATAGGTGAGCGCGCAAGCGGTGGCGAGCGCGGAACGAAAATCTCAGGAGTCCCCGCAGGGCCCCCTCTCGGGCAACGACGCGAGTGCGGAGCGATGCCCCCCGGCTTAGGCTCGGCGATTGTAGTCGAAGACCGAGATCACGGGCAGGATCAGCAGCGCCACCAGGTTGACGATCGCGATCAACGATTGACCGCGGGGCCGGCGCTGTCCTTGTAGGGATCGGCCACAGCGCCCCCGGTGGTCACGGCCCTTTGGACATCCGAGCCCGCCTGGGTTGCCGTCTTCGACGTACTGCTTGGCCTTGTCCCAGGCCCAGCCGTTGCGGGCATCTCGATGCCGACGCCGAGCCCGCTGGGGATGGTGCCCATCAGAAAGCCGACCGCGACTGTCAGGCCCAAGGTTCCCCAGGGAGGGCAGCACGCCCCGGCCGGCCACCAGGATCCTCAAGGTACTGCCGATGGAGATTGGCTGCGGCCCCTTCCTGGATCGCCGCGGCGACCGCCATCATGCACGGCCTCACCTCCGGCTGGGCCAGGACCCACTTGACCGAGGCCAGACGATAGCCGATCGCCAGGAGGGCACAGAGCGACGCAAGGCTGAGACCAACCGACATCGCCGCCTACCCCGCAGCGAGCATTCAGTGGTCGTGACGCCACCGACCGAAGGCCGGCGTCAGGCTGCCGCTGTGCCCCAGTGGTTGCGGGGAGCTAAGCGATGAGCGGGGACGGGGCCGCGTGCCCTAGCGCACGGGCGGCGGAAACAGGCTACCAGGCAGCCCGTGAGCAGAGAGCCTGGCGGAGAGAGGACGCCAGCCAGGGCGGGCGGCCCCTTGGCCGCCCGCCCCGCCGCGCCTCACATCAGGGTGAAGGAGATGGTCACGCCGGCCATGACGATGGCGACGATGCTCATCAGCTTGATGAGGATGTTGAGGCTTGGGCCCGAGGTGTCCTTGAAGGGGTCGCCGATGGTGTCACCGATGACCGATGCGCGGTGCGCCGCCGAGCTCTTGCCGCCGTGGCGGCCCGACTCGATGTACTTCTTGGCGTTGTCCCATGCCCCGCCGGAGTTCGACAGGAACACCGCGAGCACGAAGCCCGCCGAGAGCGCCCCGACCAGCAGGCCGATGACGCCGGCCACGCCCAGCACCAGACCGACGACAACCGGCGCGGCGACTGCGATCAGCGCCGGCAAGGCCATCTCGCGCTGGGCACCGACGGTCGAGATGGCCACGCAGCGCTCGTAGTCGGGCTCCGAGGTGCCCTTGAGGATGCCCTCGTCGGCCTGGAACTGGCGACGCACCTCCTCGACCATGGCCTGTGCGGCACGACCCACCGCCTGCACCGTCAAGCCGCTGAAGGTGAAGGCGACCATCGCGCCGAGGAACAGGCTGATCAGCACCACCGGGTTCAGCAGGGTGACGTTGAAATGGATCATGAAGTCGACGAGCGAGGCATCGGCGGTCGGGACGGTCGCCCCGTTCGTGAGCGAAAGCACGGTCTGCCCGACGCGGATCATGTCGATGCGGATCACCTCGATGTAGGAGGCGATCAGTGCCAGGGCGGTGAGCGCCGCCGAGCCGATCGCAAAGCCCTTGCCCGTCGCCGCGGTGGTGTTGCCCAGCGCATCCAGGGCATCGGTGCGCGCCCGCACCTCGGGCCCGAGACCGCTCATCTCGGCGTTGCCACCGGCGTTGTCGGCGATCGGGCCGTAGGCGTCGGTGGCCAACGTGATACCCAGGGTCGAGAGCATGCCGACGGCCGCGATCGCCACGCCGTAGAGCCCCTGGCTCAGGTGCCCCACATCAAACCCCGAGGCAAACAGAAACGCCAGGATCGTACCGGCCCCCACCGCCAAGACCGGAATCACCGTGGAGAGCATGCCGATGCCGATGCCGGCGATGACCGCAGTCGCTGGGCCGCCTTCCGCCGCCGCCGCAATGCTGCGTGTCGGGGCATAGGACGCCGAGGTGTAATACTCCGTCGAGCGACCGATGACGATACCCGCGACCAACCCGGTCACCATCGCCGCCCAGACACCCCAGACATTGTCGATCCCCAGCAGGTAGAGTGCCCCCGCCGAGACGACCACGATCAGGGCCGCTGAGGCGTTGATCCCCTTCGACAAGGCGCCGAGCAGCTCGCGCTGATCCGCCCCCTCGCGGGTCTTGACCAGGAACACACCGATGATGGACAGGACGATGCCGATCCCGGCAATCATCAGGGGCGCCACCACGGCCTTCATCTGCATCGCCGGATCACTGACGTAGGCGGCCGCCCCCAGGGCGCAAGCGGCCAAGATGGAGCCGCAGTAGGACTCGAAGAGGTCTGCCCCCATGCCCGCGACGTCACCGACGTTGTCCCCCACGTTGTCGGCGATCACCGCCGGGTTGCGGGGATCGTCCTCCGGGATGCCAGCCTCCACCTTGCCGACCAGATCGGCGCCGACGTCCGCCGCCTTGGTGTAGATGCCGCCGCCCACGCGGGCGAACAGGGCCTGCAGGGAGGCACCCATCCCAAAGGTCAGCACGGTGGTCGTGACCAGCACCAGGTAGGTGCCTTGGGCCGGGTCGCCCGGGGTGAAGAGGTCGATCAGGATGAACCAGAGGACCAGGTTGCCGAGCCCCAGCCCGACCACCACCAGCCCCATCACCGCACCGCTGCGAAAGGCGACGCTGAGTGCCTCAGGCAGGGAAGAGCGGGCTGCGGCGGTGGTGCGGGTGGACGCTAGGGTGGCGGTCTGCATGCCGAAATAGCCCGCGAGCGCCGAGAAGAATCCACCGGCGATGAAGGTCACGGGCAGCCATGGGCTCTGCACGCCCATCCCGTAGGCCAGAACGGCGAACAAGGCGCCCAGCACGACGAACACCAGGATCATCACTCGGTACTGTTGGCGCAGGTAGGCCATGGAGCCGGCGCGCACATAGGCGCCGATGCGCTTCATCGCCTCGGTACCCTCATCGCGCCCGCGCATGTCTTTGAAGAAACGCGCAGCGAAAACCATCGCGAGGATCGCGGCGATGGGCGCAATCCAAAACAAGGGCTCGTTCATAGGTCGATTAACACCTCTCGTCGCCGGGCGGCGCGCCCAGCAAAAGATTGAAATGGAGGAACAAGAAACGGGGGTCGCAGAAACATCGTGCGTTTCTCGCGCCGGGCGGGCTGCCTGCCACCGGTCTTTGGCTAGACGGGAAAACCGATCGGCGTGGCCCTAATCGAAATGGGTGACCTGAGCCGACCGCCACCAATCATAGTGCTGCGACTCGAGCTCACGGCGACTCGGGAACCGGTAATAGGCAAAGTCCCCATGGTCACCGACGTAAAAGCCGCTCTGGACCGTGCGGTAGAGGACACCCTGCTTCACCTGCTTGAGAAAGAGCTTGCTGTCCTTGGTGTTGCTAGAAAAGTCCTGGAGCACGTCGCGCAGATGCCGGACGGCCGGATAGGGCAGGTCATCGGCCTTGCCGTTCACCGGATCGAAGGCCAGCTCGCCCAGGGTCAGCTCCGAAAACACGATGCGCGGGACGTGCACCGGGCGACTCGGATCGGTAATCGAATGACAGAACGCCCGGGGCTCCAGTCGGCTCACCACCAGCGGGGTGATCGGACAGAACTCCTGGTACAGGTGCAGCGGGCGCTCGGTGTCCGGGTTATAGAGGGCACGCTCGAGCCCCAGGGTGCGCCCGTCGTCCGTGACCAAGTAGAGCTTACCCAAGGCGGAGACCGGAACGCGCTCAAGGACGTTATGGATGCCCAGATAGACCGACGACTTGGGCGCCCCATTGGGCTGCGTCACGCAGCGCTCATCGGCGAGAGCAAAAGGGAAGTCTTCGGAGCGGAAATTGGGGTCGACCTCAAAGAAGATCGCCTCGCCGAAGACACGGACCTTCTTACCCACCGCGTAATAGGAGCCGAACTCCTCCGGCTCCAGCATGGAGGCGATTAACGCCTCGGGGATCAGGGACAAATACAGATGGTAAGCGCTCATTGCCACTCCCGATCGAATGCCCATGGGCCACCCTCAGCGAGGGTGGGATTGAAGGGCACGTTGAAGAATTCAAAGTGCCCGAGCGACACAGGGACCTACTGCCATGTTTTAGAAAACGCTGCTCGAGCCAGTGTTTCCCGCGGCACAGGGATGCGCCGCCATTGTCAAGTGCCACCTAAGCACTTGGACATGAAGCGAAGCGGAAACCGCACTTTTCGCTTCGCGTCTTGAACAATCCCCGGAAAGGGATTTCTCAAGATCCCCCGAAGAGAGAGAAGCCCACCGGCGTCCCAGCGCCCGCCCCCCCGCATGGGTCGGGGTCCGCCTGGGCACCCATCACCCGCGAACCAGTCGCGCGAGGACCCGCAGCGCGGTCATCCGCCAACACCCTGCCAGGGCCGCGAAATCCGCAGCCCGCTAGGGCGGGGCCCACTTCCAGGCTTGTCGGTCTTGCTCACCGAGGTTTCGCTCTTTGCCGAGCCCCGTTTGGGAACCATGGACGCAAGGCCCTGTTTTAACAGGCACTGACTCGCGAAGCAGGGCTTCGCATACCGGGTTCCCAGGTCGAGCTTGGGAACCAGGGCAAGGGTTGTCGCACCGCCCTGGCCGTGCTTTGACCTCGGTCAAGCCGCCGGGCGTGAGAATCGTCCCGTCCTAACGATCATGGCGATACGCACCGCCCCGAACGATGAGCATCGCTCGCGTATCGCTGTGATCTTTCCCTCACCCCAATCCCTCTCCCGCGCGCGGGAGAGGGGAATTTCGAGCGCGCTACGCGCGAGTTTCACGTTAACGGCCGACCGTCGTGAAATCGGTGCCGGGCTTGAGCCCGAAGGCCGTTTCCAGGTCGAGCTCGCGAATGATGGCATCGACCGCGGCCTGGCCGTGCTCGCGGCCAAGCTCGCCCAGGATCAGCCGGACGGCATTGCGGTTATAGCCGCCGCCGAACTGGAGCTGGGTGACAATGAGCTCGCGGGCACGATCCACGGTCATAGCGGCCTTCCAAGGTACGGACCAGAAGAAAGGGGGCGCAAGGCCCCCTTTTCTCTCGCCCGGTTAGAGCTCGAACACCCCGAGCTTCTTGGCCACCGGGGCATTCACCAGGGTGACGTATTTCGGCATCCCCTTCTCAAAGGGCGGGAAATCCTCGCCCTCGATCAGCGGGTAGAGGTAATCGCGGCACTTGTCGGTGATGCCGTAGCCGTCCTCGCTGATGAAGTCCTTGGGCATGAACTTCTCGACGTTGGCGACCTCGGACAGGGGCGCCATGCCGATCTCCCAGACGTAAGGCACGGAGGACTTGCGCACCACCGTGGGCATGACCGAGTTGTGCCCGGCGACGGCGTACTCGACCGCCGCCTTGCCGAGCGCATAGGCCTGCTCGACGTCGGACTTGGAGGCGAGGTGCCGCGCGGCGCGCTGCAGGTAGTCGGCGACCGCCCAGTGGAACTTGTAGCCCAAGGCGTCCTTGATCATGTTGGCGACCACCGGCGCGGCCCCGCCGAGCTGGGCATGGCCGAAGGCGTCGCGCGTCCCCTGCTCGGCCAGGAAGCGGCCGTCGGGCCAGTGGCAGCCCTCGGAGACGCAGATGGTGCAGTAGCCGTACTGCCCGACCTTGGCCTTCACCGCCGCGAGGAACTTCTCCTGGTTGAACTCGACCTCGGGGAAGAGCGTCAGCACCGGGATGTCCTGATCCGCGACGAGTGCGCCGGCGGCGGCGATCCAGCCCGCATGGCGGCCCATCACCTCGATGACGAAGATCTTGGTGGAGGTGGCGCACATCGAGCGGACGTCGAACGAGGCCTCTAGCGTCGAGGTAGCGATGTACTTGGCGACCGACCCGAAGCCCGGGCAGTTGTCGGTGATCGGCAAGTCATTGTCGACCGTTTTCGGGACGTGGATGGCCTGCACCGGGTAGCCCATCTTCTCCGAGAGCTGGGAGACCTTGTAGCAGGTGTCGGCCGAGTCACCGCCGCCGTTGTAGAAGAAATAGCCGATGTCGTGGGCCTTGAAGACCTCGATCAGGCGCTCATACTCACGCTTGTTGGCCTCCAGGCTCTTCAGCTTGTAGCGGCAGGAGCCGAACGCGCCGGACGGCGTGAAACGCAGGGCGGCGATGTTCTCGGCGGACTCCTTGCTGGTGTCGATCAGGTCCTCGGTGAGCGCCCCGATAATGCCATTGCGGCCGGCGTAGACGTTGGCGATCTTGTCCGGGTGCGCCCGGGCGGTCTCGATCACACCGCATCCGGAGGCGTTGATCACGGCGGTGACGCCGCCAGACTGGGCGTAGAAGGCGTTCTTCGCGGTCATGGTTGTCCCCTCAGTTAGTCCTGGTCAGATCTCGAAAAAGGCCAAGCCACCGACACGCCCGGGCTCAGCGTCCGCGCGCGGGCAGATCGCCGCGCTGCTCGGCCGCATAGTCCGCCTGAGCCTGGAGCAAGGCGACGGCGCACTCGGTAAGGTCGTCGTACTCGTCCACCCCTGTGCCCATCTGCTTGTAGGCTTCGTAGTAGAATTGGCAGCGGTAGCTGCGCTCCCCGCTCTTGAAGATCAGGAAATGACAGCCGTCGTCTCCCCGCCAGTAGATCACCGGGCAAGGGGTGAGCTCACGGTCGGACGGGTGCAGCCGGACATCGGCGTCGGCGAGGTCGTAGGGCACCTCACGGCCGTAGCGCTCCTTGAGCGTAGTTTGGATGACCCAGCGTTCGGTCTCGGTGATATCGGGGATCGCTGCCATGGCGAGACGCTCGCGGTGATCGAACCGCAGCAAAGGCGGGCTCATCGCAGGGCGGTAAGGGTAAACACAGCCCCCGCCCGGACCTAATCCAAAACTTGGATGCGCCTATGGAATTTCCTAATTTGCTGATCCCGCATCGCGGCCCGCGGCTGGGATCGGGGGCGGATCATACCCCAGGCCCAGCGCCTCGCGCATGAGCACGCGCTTGAGCGGAGCGATCCGGTCCGCCGCGGCCATGCCGGCGCTACGCAATGCGGCGAGCGGCGGGATGCGGTTGCTGAACAGGCGCTTGAAGCCGTCCATCGCGCCCAGCATCGCGAGATTGGCGCCCCGGCGGGCGCGCTCGTAGCGGCGCAGCGTCCACAGCCCGCCGATGTCGCGCCCTCGGTCGCGCGCGAAATCGAGCGCAGCGAAGAGCTCAGCGGCGTCGAGCAGGCCAAGGTTGACGCCCTGCCCGGCCAAGGGGTGGATGGCATGTGCGGCATCCCCGATCAGCGCCAGGCGCTCCGCCACATAGTGCTCGGCGTGCTGTAGCCGCAGCGGAAAGGCACCCCGCGGCCCGATCGCCCCGAGCGCGCCCAGTCGCCGCTCGAAGGCGTCTTCCAGCTCGGTGCGAAACGCCTCGTCCGAGAGCGTCATCAGCTCGCTCGCCCGCGGCTCGGTGGCCGACCAGACGATCGAGCAGCGCCCGTCGCGCAGCGGCAGGAAGGCGAGCGGCCCAGTCGGCAGGAAGCGCTGCCAGGCCGTCTCCCGGTGCCCATCCGCGACCTCGACGTTGGCGACGATGGCGGTCTGGTCGTAGTCCCAGCCCTGGGTGCCGATCCCCATCAGCCCCCGCACCCGCGAGTCGCGCCCGTCGGCCCCGACCAGAAGCCGCGCGCTTAGCCGCCGACCGTCGGCCAGGGCGACCACCACGGCCTCGGGCCCCACCACGGCGGCGGCGATCTCGGCCGGGCAGAGCAGATCGACGTCCGGCGACTGCTCCAGCGCCTCCCAGAGCGCAAGCTGAGTGACCCGGTTCTCGACGATGTGCCCGAGGTCCGGCTCGCCGAGGTCGGCGCAGTCGAAGTGGATGCTGCCACCCCCGACCGCATCCCACACATGCATCTCGCGGTAGGGGCTGGCCCCGAGGGCCTGGATCCGCTCCCAGACCCCGAGCCGGCTCAGGAGGCGCTGGCTCGCCCGGTTGAGCGCCGAGACACGCAGATCTACCTCCCCCGCCGGCCAATCGCGTTGGGGCGGACGCGCCTCGACCACCCCGATACGCCAGCCGCGCCCCCGGCAGGCGCAGGCCAGGGCCGCCCCCACCATCCCGGCGCCGGCGATGACCAGATCGAAGGCGTGGTCGCTGTCGCTCACGGCTTTCCCCCCAGCGCGAGGCCGCGGACGAGCCGCGGACGGCTGTTGCCGAGCCCCATGAAGCGACGCGCGACCAGCCTGCGCGCCGCGGGCATCAGGTCGAGGCCGAGCATGCCGAGATCGCGCGCGAACCGGACCGGCAGCCAGGGATTGACGAACAGCCAGGCGAGCGCGTCGGTCGTCCAGGCGACCTCGGACTGATCGCGCCCGCGCAGGCGACGGTAGCCGTCGAGGACAGCGTCAGTCCCGGGGTCGGCGCCCACCCTCGCCGCATCGGCCACCACCTCAGCCAGGGCCGCGACATCGCGCAGCCCCAGGTTGAGCCCCTGCCCCGCCACCGGGTGCAGGGTATGCGCGGCATTGCCGATCAGCACCAGGCGCGGGCGGATTGAGTCCTCAGCGAGCAGGAGCTTGAGCGGATAGGCCAGCCGCCGCGCGGGGTGCGTGAGACGGCCGACCCGCCAGCCGAAGCGCGCCTGCAACCGCTCGCAGAACTCCCGATCGGAGAGCGGGAGGAGTCCCGCCGTCTCGGCCTCTCGCGCCGTCCAGACGACCGAGTAGCGCCCCTTGGAAAGGGGCAGGAGGGCGAGCGGCCCGCTGTCGGTGAAGCGCTCGAAGGCCACCCCCGGCCGCGGCCGCTCGGCGGTGATGGTGGTGATCAGCGCGTCCTGGCCGTAGCCGCGTTCGCGGACGGGAATGTCCAGGCGCCGGCGCACCGCCGAGTCGCCGCCATCGGCCGCCACCACCAAGCGGGCGCGCAGGAGGCGCGAGGCCCCGTTCTCGACCACCTCCAGCTCTGCCCCCAGGTCATCGACCCGCAGCCCAAGCACCTTGGCCGGGGCGAGCACCTCGACCCCCTCGGCGCGTTCGAGCGCATGCTCGATGGCATGCCCGAGAAGGCGCGCCGGGGTCACATACCCTAGGGCCTCCAGCCCGGCGTCGCCGCAATCGAGGCGGGCAAACCCGAAGTGACCACGATCCGAGACGTGCACGCGCTCGATGGCGACCGCCTCGGGCGCAATCGCCGGCCAGAGCCCAATCCCCTCCAGGATGAGTCGGCTCCCCCAGGCCAGCGCGATCACCCGCTCGTCATAGCTCGGCTCGGCGCGAACCGATCGCGGCAGGGCCTCGACGACACACAGGCGCAGACCCAGCCCACCCAGGGCACAGGCAAGCGAGCCGCCGACCAGGCCGCCGCCGATGATCACAAGATCGTACTGGTGCATGGCTGTCTCGCGAGACGGGGCCCGACGGGGACCTCAGCCGGCCATCCAGGCCTCGATCTCCTCCACCGTCTTGGGGGCGTCGGCGGAGAGGATCTCGTGGCCATCCTCGGTGATGGCGACGTCGTCCTCGATGCGGATACCGATGTTGCGGTAGCACTCCGGGACCTCGTCCCGGTCGCCGGGGATGTAGAGCCCGGGCTCCACCGTGAGGACCATGCCCGGCTCGAGCCGGCGCCACTTGCCGTCGCGTTTGTAGTCGCCGACGTCGTGCACGTCCATCCCCAGCCAATGACCGGTGCGGTGCATGTAGAAGGGCTTGTACTTCTCGCCCTTGATGAGGCTTGGGACGTCCTTGCGGGTGCCGGGGAGGATGCCTAGCTCGACTAGGCCAGTGGTCAGCACCCGGACCGCCGCCTTGTGGGGGGCGTCCCAACGGTTGCCCGGCACGGCCTTGGCGAGCGCCGCCCGCTGCGCCGCGAGCACCAGCTCGTAGAGCGCGCGCTGGGGCGGGCTGAACCGGCCGTTGACCGGGAAGGTCCGGGTGATGTCGGAGGCATAGCCGGCGTACTCGCAGCCGGCATCGATCAGTACCAGATCGCCGTCGCGCAGTTGATGGCGATTGTCGACGTAGTGCAGGACGCAGGCGTTGGCCCCGCTGCCCACGATGGGCGGATAGGCCTGGAAGCGCCCGCCCCGCGAGGCGCACGCGTGCACGAACTCGGCCTCTAGCTCGTACTCCCACAGCCCAGGGCGGCAGGCGCGCATCACCCGCCGGTGCGCCGCCGCCGAGATCCGCGCCGCCTTGCGCATGATGCGCAGCTCGGCCGACTCCTTGAGCAGCCGCTGCTCGTGGACCAGCCTATCGATGTTGACGAGCTCGCTGGGGGCGCGCACGCCGCTGCGCGCCTTGCCGCGCACCGTGTGGACCCAGTCCATCACCCGCAGGTCGAGCTCAGGGTCGGCCGCCAACGGGTAATAGAGCCGCTCGCGATTCTCCAGCAGGGTCGGCAGGACCTCGTCGACCTGGTCGATCGGGTGGGCCTCATCGGCGCCGTACTCGCTCGTCGCTCCCTCCGCGCCAGCCCGCGTCCCGTCCCAGAGCTCGCGGTCGGGGTCGCGGGGGCGGCAAAACAGGACGACCTCGCCCTGCTTGCGGCCCGGGACGAGCACGATCAGCGCCTCGGGCTCGGGAAAGCCGGTCAGGTAGAAGAAGTCGCTATCCTGTCGGTAGGGGTAGTGGACGTCGCGATTGCGCACCGACTCCTTGGCCGCCGGGATCAGGGCCAGGCCGCCCGGCCCGATCGCCTCCAGCAGACGGCGCCGGCGACGGCGATAGTCGGCGGCGGACATCAGGGACGCCCCTCCCGCTGACCGAGATCCTCGTACACCAGCATGGCGGCGATCCAGGCGAACTCCTCCAGCTCGGCCAGGGCCTCCTCGTTGTCATCGCCCTCGTCCACGGCATCGAGATCAAGGCGCGTGACCTCCATGAGGTCCTGGACGGCCTCGCGTGCCGGCGGCGACAGGCGAGCGGTCGCCCCGTCGGCGAGCCCGAGGGCGTACAGAAAGCCCCGGGTCCAGTCGTAGAGCCCAAGCGCCCGCTCCCGCAGCGGTCCGTCCTCGGTCGCCAGCAAGGGGCGCAGGGCCGTCGCGCCGTCCGCGATCCGCTCGCGGGTATCCGCGGCGAGGGCAAGCAGCGATGTCTCGCAATCGCGTACGCTGAGGTCGCAGCGGTCGGCCCCGCCGAGTAGCTCGTCGATCCAGACCCGCTCGGGATTGGGCAGCCCGACCGCGATCAGGCCGCAAAGCAGGCCGTGGGCCTCGGCGGCACTCGCTGCCAGCTCGGAGACGGCCTCGAGGCGCGCGCTGAGCGCCGCGCCGTCCGCCGGGTTGAAGGCGTGAGTCGACCCGCTCGGTGTCATCGCGGATGGCCGTCCAGAAAACCAACGGGCATGGGATGATAGCACGCGTCGCCCCGATTGACCCTGGCTGGGTGCCCTCTTATAGTGCGCTGACCCCATTGAGGAAACTGAACCGCCGTGGCGAATTTCGACCTGAGCACGTTCGAGCGCGACGTCGACCACCTGATCCAGGTCTGCCGTAAGCTCCGCGAAGAGAACAGCTCGCTGCGCACGCGCCAGGACAGCCTGGTCGCCGAGCGGGCGGAGCTGATCGAGAAAACCGAGCTCGCCCGCAGCCGTGTCGAGGCAATGATCGCCCGGCTGAAATCGATGGAGGAAGGCCGATGAGTCTGGAGGCCGTTCCAGTAAGCGTCCGCATCCTGGACAAGGAGTACCGGGTCGCCTGCCCGCCGAGTGAGCAGGCGGAGCTCGTCGAGTCCGCACGGATGCTCGATCAACGCATGCGCGAGATCCGCCAGACTGGCCGTGTGGTGGGCGCCGACCGCATCGCCGTGATGGCCGCGCTCAACATCGCCCACGAGTTGCTGCTCCTCCAAAAGGGCCACACTCAAGGCGAGCACGAGCTCGCCCAGCGCCTGCACGGACTGCAGCAGCGAGTCGGCGAGGCACTCGCCGCACAACCGCATCTGGACGCATCGCCGGAAACGGTATAGCCTTTGACCCAAGACATCCCCTGCGGTGTACGAAAGCGGCCTGGGTATTTTCTTGAGCCTAATTTGTACCCTGGGGGCGCAGCGGTGACGCCGTTGTGCATGTCCGCCCCGAGCGGAAAGCCTGAAGCGACATCAAGTGCCCCCACTTGAACCGAGCGGTTCAAGAACAAAGGCCTGCGCCGGCACAGGCGGGGGATGTCCCTCCCCTCTCTCGTGACCTTCGACCCCCAGCTCCGCCGCCGGCTCCGCCGCCAGCGTAGGGCCTTGAGCCCCGCCGAGCAGACCGAGCACGCCTGGTCCCTAGCCCGCCGCCTCGGCATCCTCAAGCCCTTCCTTCGTGCGCGGCGCGTTGGCGGCTATGTGAGCGCCGACGGCGAGATCGACCCCGCCCCTTTGCTGGAGCGTGCCTGGGACCACCGCAAGCGGGTCTACTTCCCGGTCCTGCGGCCGCACCCGCATCCGCGACTCTGGTTTGTCGAGCACCGCCGGGGAGAGCCGATGACCAGGAACGCCTTCGGCATCCCCGAGCCCGCGCGCCGCGGCCGGCGCATCCGCCTGCCCCAGGCATTGGATCTGCTCCTGGTCCCGCTCGTGGGCTTCGATGAGCGCTGCAACCGCGTCGGCATGGGGGGCGGCTTCTACGACCGCACCCTGGCGTACCTCAAGGATCGGCGTCATTGGCGGCGGCCGCTGCTGATCGGGCTCGCGCACGAGTGCCAACGCGTCGCGCACCTGGAGCCAAGCCCCTGGGACGTCCCGCTCGACCTGGTGGTGACCGAGGCGCGGGTCTATCGGCGGCCCGCGGGTCAGGCCTGAGGCCCAGCGAACAGCCGGTAGGCCGGGTTCTCGGTCTCCTCCCAGTGCGGATAGCCGAGCCCGTCGAGCAGCGCGCGGAACTCCGGTCGTTGCGCCGGGGCCACCTGCACCCCCATCAGCACCCGCCCGTAGGCCGCGCCGTGGTTGCGGTAGTGGAACAGGCTGATGTTCCAGCGCTTGCCGAGCCCGGAGAGGAAGCTCAGCAGGGCGCCGGGGCGCTCGGGGAACTCGAAGCGGATCAGCAGCTCCTCCGCGACCCCGCGGGCGTGACCCCCGACCATGAAGCGGATGTGCAGCTTGGCGGTCTCGTTCTCGGTCATATCGAGCACGCCAAAGCCCTTCTCGCCGAGCCGCGCGACGAGCTCGTGGCGCTCCTCATCGCCGCGCGCGAGCTCCACGCCGACGAAGACCTGGGCGCGCTCGGACTCGGCGTAGCGGTAGTTGAACTCGGTGATCTGGCGCTTGCCGAGCGCCCGGCAGAAGGCGAGGAAGCTCCCCGGGCGCTCCGGAATCTCGACGGCGAGCAGGGCCTCGCGGCGCTCGCCGAGCTCGGCGCGCTCGGCCACGTGTCGGAGACGGTCGAAGTTAATGTTGGCCCCGCTCTCGATGGCGATCAGGTGCTCGCCGGTGAGGCGGCGGCCCTCCGCGTAGCGCTTGAGCCCGGCGACCGCCAGCGCCCCGGCGGGCTCGGCGATGCCGCGGGTGTCGTCGAAGATGTCCTTGATCGCGGCGCAGATCTCATCGGTGCTGACCAGCACCACCTCATCGACCCGCTCGCGGGCGATGCGGAAGGTCTCCTCCCCGATCAGGCGTACCGCCACCCCGTCGGCAAACAGCCCCACCTCCGGGAGCTCCACCCGCCGACCGGCCGCGAGGGCGCGCTCGAGGGTCGGCGCCTCCTCGGGCTCGACCCCGATAATGCGCACCTCCGGGCGAACGTACTTGACATAGGCCGCCACCCCGGCGATCAGCCCGCCCCCACCGACCGGGACGAAGATGGCATGCGGCGGCTCCGGGTGCTGGCGCAGGATCTCCATCCCGATGGTGCCCTGACCGGCGATCACGTCCGGGTCGTCGAACGGGTGGACGAAGGTCAGGGCCCGCTCGGCCGCGAGCTCGGTGGCGTAGGCGTAGGCCTCGTCGTAGGAGTCGCCGTGGAGCAGGGCACGCGCGCCCAGGTTGCGCACCGCCTGGACCTTGATCGGAGGGGTGGTACGCGGCATCACAATGGTCGCCTGGGCACCGAGACGTGCGGCGCCGAGCGCGACCCCTTGGGCATGGTTTCCGGCGGAGGCCGTGATCACCCCGCGGGCGAGCGCCTCCGAGCCCAGATGGATCAGCTTGTTGTAGGCCCCACGGAGCTTGAAGGAGAACACCGGCTGGAGGTCCTCGCGCTTCAAGTAGACCTCGTTGCCCAGCCTGCGGGACAGCAGGTTGGCGCGGGTCAGCGGCGACTCGATCGCGACATCGTAGACACGCGCGCGCAGGATGCGCTCGATGTAGGTCTCGGGCATGGGCGGGGCTCGGGGCTGGGCGATGCGCGCTATCATAGCGGCCCGCAGACATTGGGCCGAGGAGGGCACCATGACCCAAGACGAAATGAAACGACTCGCCGCCATCGCGGCCCTGGACTATCTCGAAGGCGGCATCGTCGGTGTCGGCACCGGCTCCACCGTCAACCACTTCATTGACCAGCTCGCCGCCGTCAAGGACCGAATCGAGGGCGCGGTCTCCAGCTCCGAGGCATCGACTGCGCGCATGCAGCAGCACGGTATCCGGGTGCTCGATCTCAACGACGCCGGCGAGCTGTCGATCTATGTCGACGGTGCCGACGAGTCCAACCACCGCCTGGAGCTGATTAAGGGCGGCGGCGGGGCGCTCACCCGCGAGAAGATCGTCGCGGCCGCCAGCCGCAAGTTCGTCTGCATCGCTGACGGCAGCAAGCTCGTCGAGGTGCTCGGCAAGTTCCCGCTCCCGGTCGAGGTCATCCCCATGGCGCGCAGCTACGTCGCCCGCGAGCTCACCAAGCTCGGCGGTGACCCGGTCTGGCGCGAGGGCTTCGTCACCGATAACGGCAACCTCATCCTCGACGTCCAGGGCCTTGAGATCACCGACCCACGCGGCCTGGAGCAGACCATCAACAACCTCGCCGGCGTCGTGACCGTCGGTATCTTCGCGCTCCGCCCGGCCGACGTCCTCATCCTCGGCACCCCCGGCGGGGCCAAGACCATCACCGCCGCGTAGCGAAGCAGCTACCCCAGTCGCGCTGACCAGGCCCGCAGCGATGCGGGCCTTATCGTCCTGGTCGGGCGGCCCCCGCCAGTCCAACGCCGTCTTGACGGTCTCCGCCGCCGCGGGCGATCTCCCGGATGGGCGGCGGCCTTCGCGTCAAGGCCGCGGACAGCGGGCGCCAAGGCGGAACCGTTCTATCACTGACTGATCGGCGATAGAAGAAGTTAGCCTCGAATCTGGACATCTTCGGCCTTCTGGGGCACACTGCGCACCAAGTGGCC
>JALOTB010000140.1 GCA_025458165.1 Chromatiaceae bacterium
GAGGAGCTCAGCGCCACCGAGACGATCTTCCCGCGCACGAATCTGCGCCTGGTGCTGAAATTGGGCTCAACATAAATTCCCCGAAGTCAGGTCATCTGCTGTTGCTGCGCCTGCCGGCGGTCAGCATCGACCACCTGGGGCTCTCCAGTGATGGGCTCCCGACTCTGCTTCGGCTCGCGGAGCGGGGCGTGCGCGTCAAGGCCAGCGGATTCGGCCGCCTCGACGCCCCAGCCGGGGAGGCGCTACGGGCCATTCACGCGGCCAATCCGGGCGCCCTGATGTTCGGGACCGACCTGCCCTCGACCCGCGCACCCCGCCCGTTCCGGCCGGCGGACATCGCGCTCGTCGTCGAGGCGCTGGGCGAGGCCGGGGCCGCCGCCGCGTTCTGGAGGAACGCCGCAGACTTCTATCGGCTCCGAGCCCCGGCGACCCGGTCGCCGGCGGCCGACCAGGGCCTGAAGGGCGGAGCCCAGCCCTGAGTCCGACCCCGCCGAGCGCCGCCCCTGTTCGCCACCGCTCGGGTCAACGCCTGTGCCGGGCAACGTCCTCGGCGAGCCAAGCCTTGATCAGCGATTGATACGGCATGTCTCGCTTGTTCGCCTCGACCTTGATCCGCTCCAGCAGCGCCAGCGGCAGACGTAGGGAGATCGCCTTGGTCGAGGGTCTGAGATTGGGAAGGCGCAGGTGCTCGGCCGCGCCCCAGTCCACGTAGTCGGAGGAGTCGTGGCTCTCCCAAAAGGCCCGTTCGTCCCGCTCAGTCGGAAGGTCAGGTGGGGTCTTGCTTGGCTTGGCCATGTGCGTGGTCTACTCCCAGACGATGCGCGGTTGAGCAAGACTGCGATCGGAACGATCGGCAACGCGACGGTGGTCGGCCTGCACCTGCGCTATAAGCCGCAGCCCGGCGGTAAGGGTCTCCCCACCAGTGGATAGCGCCAGCACTGACCGGCCATGGCCTTGGTGAGACCAACCACGCCGAGCAGGACCAGGGTGGCGTGGCAGACCGTGAAGTAGATGATCACGACCACCCAGGTCCAGACCGCGCCGTAGCCGCCGGCCGCGAGGATCAGGGCGTTGACGAGCACCAGCAGCCCGCCGGCCCAGAGGCTCGCCGAAAGGGTCTGCTGCAGGTGAGCGAGCGCGAGGGGCGGGGCTTCGCGCCGCCGGGGCAGGTAGATCGCGACGAGGATCAGGAAGGCGAGCCCGGGCAGGATCAGGAGGTTCGCGAGATACAGGCCCTCGGCCACCGTCGCGAGCCTCGTCCCCTCCGCCGTAGCGGCAGCGTCCTGCCCTCGCTCATGCGTCTCGCTCATCCGACACCCCCCGCTCCGCTCGCCAGGTAGAAGGCCGCGGCGATCAATCCGCCCGGCAGCAAGAGCCAGAGGGTGATCACCCAGCGCCAGGGCCCCTCGATGCCCTTCAGCCCCATGAAGTAGTCGCCCACCATCTGGCCCTTGATCAGGGCGAAGGACAGCACCAACAGGGCCAGGGTCAGCCCTCCCAGCCCGCTCACGCCGATCAGGAAAGTCACCAGGGTGAGCCCGAGCATCACCAGATAGACCCGGGTACAGGGGCGCAGCCAGCGATACTCGGGTTGGTCGTCCATCAGCGCATGACGTACACGAGCGGGAAGAGGATCAGCCATACAAGGTCGACCATGTGCCAATAGGACGCCCCCGTCTCCACCCCCGTGTGCTCCGTCGCCGAATAGCCGCCCTGGTGTGCCTTAACCGCCACCGCGGCCAAGATCACCATGCCCAAGATGACGTGCATGAAGTGGAAGAAGGTGAGCGAGAGATAGAACATGTAGAAGGTGTTGGTGCTAAGCGTCACACCCTCACCCAGATGGTGGGCGTACTCCACCGACTTCACCACCAGAAAGACCACCCCCATCGCCAGGGCCGCGAGCAGCCAGCGCACGCAGCCACGGCGGCTGCCGACGCGGATCGCCGCGACCGCCCGCACCACGAAATAGCTGCTGGTGATCAGCGCCACCGTATTGATCAGGGCGGCGCGCCGGTCGAGGCTGTCCTGATAGGTGTTGAAGAGCTGCACCTCGCCCATGCGCGCGAAGGCATAGGCGGCGAAGAAGACCGCGAAGACCAGAAGCTCCGCCAGGATGAAGATCCAGATCGCCAGGTCCCCCGGTGGATGGCGTAGGCTCGCGGTCGCGACGCTTGGGTGGGTCATCGCACAGATCCCAGAATCACTCCGAAGGAAGGCATCCGGCGGGGGATGTTAGACCCCACCGACGGAGTCAGGCTTGACCAGCATCAAAGCGTGCCGGGCATCCGAAGCCGCCGAATGCCCCCAGACGCCTGGGCTTGCATCGGAAAAACCGCTCCTCGGGCGGCGTTTCTTCGCACATGCCCTCTCGGTGATTGGGCACGAGCCGGGTAGTATTGCCAAGAAGAGCGCCGTCGCACCCAGGCGCGACACCTGCTCCCGCCGGGCGTCTTCGGGGCGCGGATGCGCCCGTACCCTTTCCCCCTGCCCCGCGCAACGGCCCTCGAGGGTCGAGCGGCATCGGCGATGCCCCCCGACCCTCGTGCCGAGCTGCGGACGCCTTGCAGCCCAAGTCGTGCCCGCCGGCGACCCTCCGCGACAAACGAGACCCCAACCGAATCATGACCACAGCATCCCACCGCCTGCTCGACTCATCCCTGCCCCCCGAGGCGGCGGCCCTGTTCGCGGCCGCGCCGCGCGTCACGGTAGCGGGATCGACCGCCGAGCTGATCGAGCTCGCGGTGCGCGACGCCGTGCACGGCGTACAGGAGGTCGCCTACGAGCTTCCGGGCCAGGGCCGCGTGGTCGAGGCCCGCGTCTGCCGCACCCGCAACGGGATCTGCGCGAACTACGTCGACCCCTACATGCGCCGCCGCGACCCCGACTGCCTGGTGATCGCCGACAGTCGGCCCACCGACAAGCCGACCTACGAGCAGCGCTTCGGCGAGCCCTTCGGCCCGGTGCGCGCGGCGACCTTCGACTGGCTCGCGGAACAGCCGCTGGCGGCCTTCCCGTTCTACGCGGGGCTGCCCAGCAAGGGGACCCAGGCGCTGGCCATCGTGCCCGAGAACGCCGGCTTCTTCGCCCTGGGGCTGGCCCTGCTGCAGGGGATCATCCCGGCGGACGAGCTGCCCGAAGACTTTCAGCCCAAGGCGGTGATCTACGTCGCCCCGCCCTTCCGTCACACCCACTTCGCCGGCAAGCAGGTCGTGGTGCACAACCGGCTGGAGTCGGTGCACGAGCTCTTCAGCTACAACCTCTACCCCGGGCCCAGCGCCAAGAAGGGGATCTATGGGGTGCTGCTCAACATCGGCGAGGAGGAGCGCTGGGTGACCATGCACTGCTCCACGGTCCAGGTGGTCACCCCCTATGAGAACAAGCTGGTGCTTTCGCACGAGGGGGCGAGCGGCGGCGGCAAGAGCGAGATGCTCGAATACGCCCATCGCCAGCCGGACGGGACCCTATTGATTGGACGCAACCTGGTCACGCACGAAGAGCGCACCCTGACCCTGCCGCGCGGCTGCGAGCTGCGGCCGGTGACCGACGACATGGCCCTGTGTCATCCCTCGCTGGAGAAGGGCAACGGCAAGCTGACGTTGATGGACGCGGAGAACGCCTGGTTCGTGCGCTGCAATCACATCGACCGCTACGGCACCGACCCGAATATCGAGAAGCTCACCATCCACCCGCCGGCCCCGCTGCTGTTCCTCAACATCCACGGCCGCCCCGGCGCCACCACCCTGCTGTGGGAGCACATCGAGGACAGCCCCGGCGTGCCCTGCCCGAACCCCCGGGTGGTCATCCCCAGAGACATCATCCCTCGGGTGGTCAAGGGCGCGGTCGATGTCGACGTCCGCAGCATGGGCGTGCGCACCCCGCCCTGCACCAAGGAGCGACCCACCTACGGGATCATCGGCCTGTTCCACCTGCTCCCACCGGCGCTTGCCTGGCTGTGGCGGCTGGTCGCACCGCGCGGGCACTCCAACCCGAGCATCGTCGAGACCGAGGGCATGTCATCCGAAGGGGTCGGTTCCTATTGGCCCTTCGCCACCGGGCGCATGGTCGATCACGCCAATCTGCTGCTCAACCAGATCATCGAGACCCCGGAGGTGCGCTACGTGCTGATCCCCAACCAGCACATCGGCGCCTGGGGGGTCGGCTTCATGCCGCAGTGGATCACCCGCGAGTACCTGGCGCGCCGCGGCGGGGCGCGCTTCGCCGCCGATCGGATGAGGCCCTCGCGCTGCCCGCTGCTGGGCTACACGCCCGGGACCATCATCGTCGAGGGCAGCACGCTCGGCTCTTGGTTCTTCGAGGTCGATCACCAGCCGGAGGTGGGTGCCGAGGCGTACGACCAAGGGGCCGCTATCCTGGGGGAGTTCTTTCGGCGTGAGCTCGCGACCTACCTCGGTCCGGACCTGCTCCCCACTGGCCGGCGGATCATCGATTGCTGCCTCTCCGGTGGCGGGCTGGAGGACTTCCAGCGCCTGCTCGACCTGCCTCTGTTCGAGCCCGACGAGGCCTAGGGGGCCGCGGCGTTGGAGCACTTCGACTACCGCCACCACCGGCACCACCAGCGGGCCTTCGACGAGGCACCCGAGGCGCTGCGCCGGCGCGTGTTCGGCGTCGATTACCTGCGGCTTCGCGGCAAGCAGTCGGGCGAGCTCTTCGTCACCCGCCACGGCTGGCCGGTGCTGGAGTCGATCCTGCCCTCCCAGTGGTTCGTCGGTGAGCGCCTGAGCAAGGTCGGGCGCGCGCTGGCCGGAGCGACTGGGGCGGTCTACCGCGTGTCGGTGCCCCACAAGACCCGGCCGCAGTTCGCCCTGGTGGTCAAATTCAGCCGCTTCGCGCAGGAGGCCCTCGTCTCGGTCGTCCCCGGCGAGATCACGGACTGGGAGGAGCGCGATCGCATCGCAGCGAGCGAGTTCCTCTCGCCGTTCGAGGAGCTCGGCAATCTGGAGCGCCTGCGCGCGCGGGCCGGCAGCCGCATCCCGACCAAAGCGCCGCTCGCGATCTATTGTCCCGCGACCCGCTACCTCGACTGGCAGCTCGGCCGGCGCAGCCACCGCCGCTGGTGGTACGACCGCGTCCTGCGCGAGGACCAGGAGTCGATGCCCGAAGCGAACCGGGTGCGCTACGAGTGGGAGCGCATGTACATCCTGCTCTACCGCTGGATCGACGGCATGGACGCCGAGGCCGCTTACCAACATGGCTATCTCACCGAGGCCGGGTTGAGGTCCCTCACGACGGACGCCCGCGACGAGCTGCGCGCACTCGGCTGGGACGTCCTGGACCACAAGCCCCGTCACGTCATCGTACGCGCCTCCCGCGAGCCGAGCCGCCTGCAGCAGCGCGGCGGGCGCACCCTCTGGGCCCTGGTCGACTACGAGCTGCTCGTGCCCTACCCGCCGCCCCCGGCCGCCCCTGCCCCGGCGGTCGGAGAGCAAGGGCATGCGTAAGGGCCGGTCTGCTCAAAGACGCAGCCCAAGCACGCATGCGTCCAGCCCTCGCCTCATCAGCGGCCATTCCACTGCGTGAGTGTCTGACACCTCTACTGCGATGACTGAAACGCGCTTCAGATGACCTGATCTCCACCCCTTGGTCTTTTTGCGTCCGCTCAGCGAAAAGACATGACGGATCAGTGGGAAGGACGGTGGGGCGAGGATTTCGCT
>JALOTB010000071.1 GCA_025458165.1 Chromatiaceae bacterium
TTGCACCAGTGCCGTGAACACCGCGCCAGCCAGCATCCCAAGGACTGGATTCTGCAAGGATTGCAGGAGCTCGGCAAAGCCCTCGTGCGTGCGCAGCGGAGACATGGCCGACCCCATCAGCGCCATGCCATAGAAGATAAGGCCAAGCCCCATGAACATCGCGCCATAGTGGCGTGCGACACCCTGCTTTAAGACGAAGGTCATGGCAAAGCCGACGGCGATAAGCGGATATGCAAGGGCGGTCGTGTTGAACGCAACGATCTGCGCCGTGAACGTGGTGCCCACATTGGCACCGAAGATCACCCCGACCGACTGCACTAGAGTCATGATTCCGGCACTGACGAAACCCACCACGAGCACCGTGGTCACCGAGGACGACTGGATCACCGCGGTCACGAGGGCCCCGGTGACGGCACCCAGAAAGGCGTTGCCTGTCAGCTTGGCCAGCAGCACATTCATCTGCTTCCCGGCGGCTGCCTTCAAGCCGTCGGTCATCTTCTCCATGCCGTACAGGAAAAGCGCGAGCCCGCCGAGCAGCTCGATGGTCATTGACAGGGGGTTTAGTTCAGTCACGATCAACCTCGCTGTATTTGCGAGCAATACGACGATTCGCTCGATTCACCGAGCGAATGGTCGTCCCACTGCCCACTGACATCAGCGGGCGGTCCGTAGCTGGCGGCATTGCCGCACTGACCTGCTCTCGACAGTCTTGAGGGGAGCTTGAAAAATGCGGGTGCTGCTCCCCCCGAGCGTGACTGCCGAACAGGATGAAACTGAGCGCGTCGCACTTCGCGCGGATCGGCTGGGCGAATAGCCGGTCGGCAAGCTCGGTAGCCGGATCGACGGTCGGGGCGAGGCTCGCCGCCGTCATGGGATCACGCCGGGGCGTCGCGATTCGCTCGGAATACGGCGGGCGGCCGTGTCAGTCATAGGTCGACGGCCGGCCCAGCGGCTCTCCCGCCCATGCGATGACCTCAGCCGCGGCCAGTGAGCCGCACCTCCGCCTCGCGGTACTTCTCGGCGGTGCGCTCGATGATCTCCTGGGGTAGCTCGGGGCCGGGGGCGGTCTTGTCCCAGTCGAGGGTCTCCAGGTAGTCGCGCACGAATTGCTTGTCGAAGCTCGGCGGGCTGATCCCTGGACGATACTGGTCGGCGGGCCAGAAGCGGGAGGAGTCGGGGGTCAGGGCCTCGTCGATCAGGTGCAGGCGGCCGTCGTCGCCGAGGCCAAACTCGAACTTGGTGTCGGCGATGATGATGCCGCGCTCCAAGGCGTAGGCGGCGCATTCGCTGTAGACGCGCAGGCTGGCGTCGCGGACCTGCTCGGCCAGCTCGCGGCCGATCAGGTCCTGGGTCTGGGCGAAGTCGATGTTCTCGTCGTGGGTGCCGGCGGCCGCCTTGGTCGAGGGCGTGAAAATCGCCTCGGGCAGCCGGTCGGCGAGGCGCAGGCCGGCAGGGAGCGCGATGCCGCACACCGCCCCGTTGCGCTGGTAGTCCTTCCAGCCCGAGCCGATCAGGTAGCCGCGCACGATCGCCTCGACCGGCAGTGGCCGCATGCGCCGGACCACCACCGCGCGGTCGCCGAGCGCGGCGCGCTCGGCGGGGTCGGTCAGCACCGAGTCCACGGCGGTCCCGGCGAGATGGTTGGAGATGATGTGCCGGGTTCGGGCGAACCAGAAGTTGGAGACCCGGGTCAGCACCTCGCCCTTGCCGGGAATGGGCTGGGGCAGGACCACATCGAAGGCCGAGAGCCGATCGCTCGCGACGATCAGCAGGTGACCGGAATCTACCCCGTAGACGTCGCGTACCTTGCCGCGGTGCAGGAGCTCCAGGCCGCTGAGATGGGATTCATAAAGGGCCGACATAGACGCCACTCCCTCGCCGAAGGGGCGGTCACTATAACAAGCCCGGCCGGGGCGCAGATACTCGCCGTCGCGGTCTGCCCGCCATCACCCCGCCGCCGGTGCGATGGTAACTTGCGGGGCATAGCTGTCGGGTCTAGGATCGCGCCATCGTTCCCTTTGGGTCGCGAGCCATCCTCATGGCAGTGCCGCGCTGCTAGGGCCCGGTTGCGGGAAACCGCCCGCCGATCTCCGCCAGCGGCGCCGACACCCAAAGGCATCCAGACCCAAGATTCGACCTCGGCACGGTCGCTTGCGACCGGCGGCGGAAGGCTCGCGCGAACGTCCCGCGCGGGACGGCGTCGCCGGCTCGGGCCCGGAGTCGCCCACCAAACCTCAGGAGTCGTTGTGCGGCGCTGCTTCGCAATCTCCGCGACCACATCTGGCGCCTGGCCGCGGCCGTCGCGACCACCCGGCCGCACCTGCTCCGAATCCCAAACCGAATTTGCGACTTACCAAGAGGACTGACGCCATGGTTTCATCCCAGTCTAGAGGCCAACTCGGTCGCCTGTCGGGGCTCGCCGTCGCCCTGGCGCTCGCCGTTCCGGGCCTGGCGCACGCCAGCCCCGCCGGCCTCTCGGCCTGCGCCGCGATCGCCTCCGACGGCGAGCGCCTCGCCTGCTACGACCGTATCAGCGGTCGAGTGGCCAAGGCCCCATCGGCGCCGGACAGCACGCCGATCAGCGCCCCGGCGAGCGAGCCCGCAGGTGCGCCGGCCGAGTCCATCGCCGCGGCGGGCCCGCCCTCCCTGCTCGATGCGGCCTGGGGCTTCAACGCCGACTCCGACCGCTATCTGATCCGCCTGCACCGACCGAATTACCTGCAGTTCGCCCGCTACTCCAGCAATCCGAACGCCGAGCCATTCGATGTCCTGTTCAACGCCCTGGAGAACGAGGACGCCGACATCGACGACGTCGAGGCCAAGTTCCAGCTGAGCTTCAAGGCGCGGCTCTGGGCGACCGACGACCGCCGCTTCGGGGTCTGGGCGGCCTACACCCAGCAGAGCTGGTGGCAGGTCTACAACGACGACCTCTCGCGCCCATTCCGCGAGACCAACTACCAGCCGGAGCTCTTCGTGAGCTACAACCCTGATCTCTCACTCGGCGGCGTCCGTTGGGGGCTGCTCAACGTCGGCTACAACCATCAGTCGAACGGCCGCTCGGACCCCATCTCGCGAAGTTGGGACCGCCTGATCGCCGAGTTCGGGATCGAGCGGGGCGACTTCGCGCTGCTGATCCGCCCGTGGCTGGTCATCGACGACGGCGGCGACGACAACCCGAACATCACCGACTACATGGGCTACGGAGACATCACCGGCGTTTACAAGTGGCGGGGCCATAGCTTCACCCTCATGGGGCGCGGGAACATCAGCGAGGAGAAAGGGGCGGCCCAGTTCACCTGGACCTCGCCCCCCGTCCTCGGGCCCCTGCGGGTCTACTTCGACGCCTTCACTGGCTACGGCGAGAGCCTGATCGACTACGACCAAAAGCAGACCTCAGTCGGCATCGGCGTCGCGTTGAACGACCTGCTCGATCGGCCGCTGCAGCGCTGATGACCCCCACCGGCTCGCCAGCCCCAGGGGGCAAGCCGACGATGCTCCGCTCGGCGCTTGGGCGCTGGGCGCTGCTCTTCGGCTTCTGGCTCCTGCTCGCCGGCCCCTGGGACGGGGCCTCCTGGCGCGAGGCCCTTCCCGATCTCGCGGTCGGGCTCCTGGCGGGCAGCCTGGCGACCTGGGTCAGCCTGCGTCTCCTGCCGCCCACGCCGGAGCGGATCCGCTACGGTGCGCTCCTGCGGCTGGCCAGCCAGTTCCTCGGGAAATCGATCGTCGCCGGCTTCGACATCGCCCGCCGCGCCTTCGATCCCCGCCTGCCCCTGCGGCCCGGCTATCTGGATTATCCGGTGCGCATCCCTCCGAGCCCCGACCGGGCGGCCTTCGGTGCGCTGACCAGCCTGACGCCGGGGACCCTGGCGGTTGGGAGCGACGAGAAAGATCACCTGGTCTACCACTGCCTCGACCTCGACCAACCGAATGCGGCCAGCCTGGCGAGCGATGAGGCACTCTTGCTCCGCATCCGCTTCGCGGACTCCGCCCAGTGACCGAGTTCCTGCTCGCTGCCGCGGTCTTCGTGCTGGGGACGGTGGCCCTCGGGCTGGTGCGCATCCTGCGCGGCCCGACGAATGCCGATCGGATGCTGGCGGCGCAGCTCCTCGGCACCGGCGGGGTCGCCGCCCTGCTCCTGCTCGGGGTAGCGACGGGGACCTCAGCGCTCGCTGAGGTCGGGCTCCTGCTCGCGCTACTCGCGGCCTTCGCGTCGGTCGCCTTCGTGAGTGGCGCCACCTCGGGGGGTCACACCACCTCGGGGGGTCAGGCCGCACGCGGCGGCGAGGAGCCCGGACGGGACGCGGGATGAGCCTGGCGCTCGATCTCTTCACCATCATGTCGGTTGCGTTGGGGGCGCTGTTCTTCCTCGCTGGAACGGTCGGCTTGCTTCGTTTTCCCGATACCCTCACGCGGCTCCACGCTCTGACCAAGGCGGACAACCTGGGGCTGGGGCTGATCGTTCTCGGTCTGCTGCCCCAGGTGGGCTCGGTCGTCGCTGGGCTCGGCTTGATTGCGGTCTGGCTCCTCGCCCTCCTCGCCGGTGCAACGGTCGGCCAACTCCTCGCCGGTGCGGTTCCGCCGTCGGAATCCCGCCAGAGTCACCGCGAGGGTTCGCGTCCGTGAGCATGGCCCCGGCCGTCGACGCCGGTCTGGCCCTGCTGATCCTGGGGCTCGGCCTGTGGATCATCGCCGCGCGCTCCAACTTCGCCGCGGTGGTCGGCTTCATGACCTACGGTCTGATGCTCGCCCTGGTCTGGGTGCGCCTGACGGCCGTCGACGTCGCCATGACCGAGGCCGCCCTCGGGGCCGGGCTGACGGGCGTGCTGCTGCTCGGTGCCGCGGCCCGTCTCCCCGCCGAGGCACCAGGCGGCGGACCTGGCGCTGGCCTGCGGGTGCTGGTGGCGGTGCTCTGCGTGGGGGTCGCCGCTGCGCTCGCGGGCGTCGTCCTGTCGCTGCCAGAGCCGGCGCCGAGCCTCGCGCCGCTGGTCGCCGAGAACCTGCCGCCGACCGGCGTGAAGAACCCGGTGACCGGGGTCCTGCTCGCCCACCGCGCCATCGACACCCTGCTGGAAACCGTGGTCCTGATCCCCGCCTTGATCGGCGTCTGGGCGTTGGCCGCGGACCGCGCGTGGGGCGCGCGGCCGGGTGCGCTCACCCCGCGCCCGTCAAGCAGCTCGCTGACCCTGTTGGCCCAGGTCCTGCCGCCCTTCGGCATCCTGGTGGGCGTCCATCTCGTCTGGGCGGGGGCCGACGAGCCGGGTGGGAAGTTCCAGGGCGCCGCCGTGCTGGCCGCGATGTGGGTCCTGGTCGTGATGGCCGGCCTCGCCGATCTGCCCAAGGTGACCAACCGACTGATGCGCTACACGCTGGTGCTCGGCCCCCTGGTCTTCGTCGCGATCGGCCTGGCCGGCATCTGGACGGCGGGCGCCTTCCTCGCCCTCCCAGCGGGCTACGCCAAGCCGCTGATCGTCCTCATCGAGGTAGTCCTGACCCTTTCGGTGGCATTGATGCTCGGCCTATTGCTTGCCGGCCCGCCCAAGGAGCGGGCATGAGCGGCACCACCCTCTTCGGACTCTGCGGCGCCGCCCTCGTCGGACTGGGGCTCTACGGCCTGATCTGCCACCCGGGCGTGCTGCGGAAGATCCTCGCCTTCAACCTGATCGGGAGCGGCGTCTTCCTGCTCTTCGGGGTCATCGCCAAGCGCGGGGGCGGTGCTCTGGCCGCGGCCGGGGCCGGGGTCGACGGCGACCCGGTGCCTCAGGCGCTGGTCATCACGGGGCTGGTGGTCGCCTTCGCCGCCACGGCGATCGCGGTCGCCCTGCTGCTTCGGCTTGTCGAGCTGGGCGGCCGAGATACCCTGGAGGACGAGGCCCCGCGTCGCGCCCCGCCCCCGCCGGGACGCCGATCTTGACCCCTTCGATGTCCCCCGCCTGGCTCGCAGACGTGCTCGCCCTGGGTGGCGACCTGCTGGTCGTCCCGCTGATGCTGCCGGTCGGCGGCCTGCTCTTGGGGCTGGTCCTCGGCGGGCGGCACCTGGCCCGCGTCGCCTTGGCCCTGATGGTGCTCGGGCTCGCCGCGGCGCTCGCGGTCGCCGCCGCCGTCCTCCAGGCGGGCGCGCCCCTGCACTACGAGCTCGGCGGCTGGAGCGCCCCGCTCGGGGTCGGGCTCAAGGCCGACGGGCTCTCGGCCGTGCTGCTGCTGATCTCCGCACTGGTCGTCCTGGCGGTCGGGATCTACGCGCAGCGGCCATTCGGCGTCGCGCCGGGGACGGCGGAGACGCGGTCCTCGCTCGCCTTCTGGATGCTCCTGCTTGGGGTCTGGGCGGGGCTCAATACGGTCGCCCTGGGTCAGGACCTGTTCACCCTGTTCGTCGCCCTGGAGCTACTGACCTTCTCGGCGGTGCCCCTGGTGGCGCTCGACGGCCGCGCCGAGACCCTGACTGCGGCGCTCCGCTACCTGTTGTTCGCGCTGCTGGGCTCGGTCCTCTACCTCCTGGGCGCGGTGCTCTTCTACGGCACCTTCGGCACCCTTGACATCGCCCTGCTCGCCACGGCCATCCGCGGCGCGGACCCCTTACCCCCGGCGTTGCTGGCGGCGGCGAGCCTGATGACGGTCGGGCTGCTCGCCAAGACCGCCCTCTTCCCACTACACCTGTGGCTGCCGCCCGCCCACGCCGGCGCCCCGCCAGCGGCGAGCGCCGTGCTCTCGGCCCTGGTGGTCAAGGGCTCCTTCTTCCTGATCGTACGCATCTGGTTCGACCTGATGCCCATGCTGCTCACCACGACCGCGGCGCAGATCCTCGGGGCCTTGGGCGTGGCGGCGATCCTCTACGGCGGGCTGCTCGCCCTACGCCAGGCGCGGCTCAAGCTGCTCGTGGCCTACTCGACCCTGGCCCAGCTCGGCTACCTGTTCCTGGTCTTCCCGCTCGCGGCGGCCAGCGAGGCGGCGGGGTCGGTCGATGTCTTGACGGGCGGGATGCTGCAGTTGGTCTCCCATGCCCTGGCCAAGGCCGGCATGTTTCTGGCGGCCGGGCTGATCGCGGCATCACTGGGGCAGGATCAGATCTCGGCGCTGGGCGGCATCGCCCGCGCGATGCCTATCACGGTCCTTGCCTTCGGCCTCGGCGGTCTAGCCCTGGTTGGGCTGGAGCCGAGCGGGGCCTATCTCGCCAAATCCCTGCTCGACGGGCCGGCGGCCGCGGGCGGGCAGTGGTGGTGGGGCCTCGCCATGTCGGTCGGAGGCCTGCTCACCGCCGCCTACCTGATCCGGGTCTTCTATCACGCCCTGGCCGGATTCCAGCTCCCACCGAGCCTCAAGCGCCGACCCGCGCGTTACCAAGAGCTGATCGCCCTCGCGCTTGCGCTCGGTGCACTGCTGCTTGGTCTGTTGCCGACCGAGCTCCTCGGGCTCGTGGAGATCGGTCGAACCGGAGTCGAGCTCGGGGGGTTGCGATGATCGGAACGCTGCAACGAATAGGCGCCGCCACGGGCCGCGCGATCGACCGCCTCGACGCCCGACTGAGGCGCTGGCCGGTCGCGGGTACAGCGCTGTTGGTCATCATGCTGGTGATCGGCGGCACCCTGTGGCTGGACCCCTGAGCTGGCGACGGGCGACCCGGTACCGCCGGCAAGTGGTTCGCCACTACGCTCGCTTTGTAACGCTCGCTTTGTAACTTGACCCGTTATCGGGGCGCGGCTAACCTCGCCGCCATCGCTCGATCGTAGCGATACACCCCTTTATTCACCCAATCCGGGAAGATATATCACGATGCGCGCATCCACTCCCATCGCCGCGCTGGCGGCAGCACTCGTCGCCCTGTCCTTCAACGCAAGCGCGGCGGTCATCGACGACGCGACATTCAACTACCGCACCACCGAGGACCTCTACAAGATCTGCTCGGTCGCGGGCGACGCCAAGAAGGCCGATGCCGCAGCATTCGCCTGCCGCGCCTTCATCGCCGCGACCGTGCAATACCATGATGCGGTGTCCGACCGAAAGAAAATGAAGCGGCTGATCTGCTACCCGCAGACCGCGACCATTGCTGACGGCCGTACCGCCTTCCTCGACTGGGCCGGGCGCAACGCCGGGAACGCCGAGCTGATGGGCGAGCGGCCGGTCAAGGGCCTAGTGCGGGCACTTGCCGAGGCCTTTCCCTGCAAGAAGTAGGCTTAGGGTTTGAGGCGCCTGCCCGCGTCCTCCGCCAAGCCTGCTCGAATTCAGACGCGAATCAACTCGGAGAGCCCCTATGAGATTTGCCATTCCCTTACTCGCCGCCGCCTTCGCCATGACGATGGTCGGCTGCGGTGACACCTCCCGCTCGCGCGTCGCGAGCGGCACCGCCATCGGTGCCAGCACCGGCGCCATCATCGGCTCCTTCAGCGGGAGCGCCGGGACCGGTGCGCTTATCGGCGCCGGCGTCGGCGCCCTCGGCGGTGTACTCGTCGACGAGCACCAGCGCGGCAGTTTCAGCCGCTGACCCCGGCGCTGGTCCGCCCGCAGGCGGACCGGCCTCTAGACCGAGTACCCTCACACCGCATCCGGTCGCCGTCGCGCAAATCGCCTCGTCGGACCTGTCCAGCGAGTTTGCCTCAGGCGCAATGCCGCCGGCAGTCAGGATCGGTAACGCCAGCTCGTCGGTGCGCGAGGATTGATCGGCAATGCGTGGAGGTCGGGCAACCGAAGATCGTCATTCTCCGGTAATGGTGTCCGTGTTAGCCTCGGCGCAAATGCCGAACAGCTCGCAAAATCCATGCTGGCGCGTAGGAAACGCTGACCCATTCAGCGTTTCCTGCGGCACAGGGATGTGCGCGTCCTGATTTTGGCCAGGATGGCCAACAATCAGCGTCGCCCCAGCGGAGGACGCCCTTGAAGCGTTACCCTCACCGTGCTCCAGGACACTCGCCTTTCCGAATGCTCGGGGACTAGGAAACCAACCGAAGATGAGCATGGGCTTCCCGGGCGCGGCTGTCGATTCCTGCCAAATTGGCATTTGCGCTCGGCTACGGCAGCCAATAGGGTTGCAACTCGGGGGCCCTGCGAAACCCGACCCCGGGGATCTTGAGGTGACCTTGAGGCATCCCATCCCTGGGATTTATCACGGGCCGAAGCGAAAAGGGCGATTTCCGCTGAGCTTCATTCGGTAAGTGCTCGGCCACTTGAGCATGGTGGTACGTCGCGGTCCCGCACGGGGACCTTGAATCCTTCAACGTGCCCGCCAGTCGCTCGGCGACGGCCCGTTGAGCACACAGACAGAGGACCATCCGGCATGGCATTAGAGCAAAAATTCTCCCGACTGACCCTGACGGCCATGGTCGTGGGATCAATGGTCGGGGCGGGGATCTTCTCACTGCCCGCCCGGTTTGGTGATGCCACGGGGCCGTTCGGGGCCATCATCGCCTGGATCATCGCCGGCGGCGGCATGTTGATGCTAGCCTTCGTGTTCCAGTCGCTGGCGGTGCGCAAGCCGGAGATTGACGCCGGTATCTTCGCCTATGCCAAAGAGGGGTTCGGCAACTACCTAGGCTTCGCGGCGGCCTTCGGCTTCTGGATCGGCACCTGTCTCGGCAACACCACCTATTTCGTACTGATCAAGTCGACCCTTGGCGCCTTCTTCCCGATCTTCGGCGACGGTAATACGCCCCAGGCGATCATCGTCTCTTCGGTCATCCTGTGGGCCTTCCATTTCATGATCCTGCGCGGGATCAAGGAGGCCGCCTTCATCAACAAGGTGGTGACTTTCGCCAAGATCCTGCCGATCTTCGTCTTCATCGCCTTCATGGCCTTCGCCTTCGACTACGACAAGTTTGCGGCGAGCTTTTGGGGCGGCGGCGACTACAGCGGCTCGCAGATCTTCGACCAGGTGCGCAGCACCATGCTGGTGACCGTCTTCGTATTCATCGGCATCGAGGGTGCGAGCGTCTATTCGCGCTATGCCAAGAAGCGGGAGGACGTCGGCTGGGCGACGGTGATGGGGTTCATCGGGGTGCTCTGTCTGTTGGTGCTGGTGACCCTGCTCCCGTACGGCGTGCTGGACCGGCCGGAGCTCGCCGAGCTGCGCCAGCCCTCGATGGCGGGTGCCCTGGAGGCCGTGGTCGGGGCCTGGGGACTCAAGTTTGTCAGCATCGGGCTCATCGTGTCCGTGCTCGGTGCGTTCCTGGCGTGGTCGCTGCTGGCGGCCGAGGTCCTCTATTCGGCGGCGAAGTATGGGCTTGTGCCAAAGACCTTCGCCCGGGAGAACAAGCATCAGGTCCCCGCCGCGGCGTTGTGGATCACGAACATCCTAGTCCAGTGCTTCCTGATCGTGACGGTCTTCTCCCAGTACGCCTTCGACCTCTCCCTTGAGATGACCAGCGCGCTGACGCTCATCCCCTACCTGCTGGTGGCTGGCTATGCGCTCAAGCTGGTGCTGACCCGGGAGACCTACGCGCCGGGCTCGAAGGACTGGGGCCGGGACATGACCTGGGCCGCCATCGCGGTTGTCTATAGCTTCTTCATGCTCCTGTCCGGGGGCCTCAAGCATCTGGTGCTCGCCTGCATCCTGCTGGCCCCGGGCACGCTCATGTTCATCCTGGCGCGGCGGGAGCAGGGACAGACCGTCTTTCGCCCGCTGGAGCTCGCGCTGCTCGGCGTCTTCGTCGTCGGCGCCGCGGCCGGTATCTATGGCCTCGTCACCGGCATGATCACCATCTGATCCTGGAGGAGTTTCCATCATGAGTAATCAAGTACCCGCCGCGCCGGTCTACGGCGTCCATTCCGAGGTCGGCACCCTGCGTAAGGTCATGGTTTGCGCCCCGGGGCTCGGCCATCAACGGCTCACCCCGAGCAACAACGACGACCTGCTGTTCGATGACGTGCTCTGGGTGGAGATGGCCAAGCGGGACCACTTCGACTTCATGACCAAGATGCGCGACCGCGGGGTCGAGGTCGTGGAGATGCACAACCTGCTCGCGGAGACGGTGGCTATCCCGGCGGCCCGCGACTGGATCCTGGACCGCAAGATCACCCCCAACAACGTGGGTCTGGGGCTGATGGAGAGCACCCGGGCCTACCTGGAGAGTTTGGCGCCGAGGACCCTCGCCGAGTACCTGATCGGCGGTCTCTCGGTGGTGGACCTTCCGGACGAGTACTGCAGCTCCGGTTACCTGTCCCTGGTGCGGGAGGCCCACGGGGTGCACGAGTACCTGCTGCCGCCCCTGCCAAACACCCTGTACACCCGCGACACCACCTGCTGGATCTACGGCGGCGTGACGCTGAATGCGCTCTACTGGCCGGTGCGGCGGGAAGAGACCCTGCTGACCACCGCGATCTACCGGTTCCACCCGGACTTCGTCAATGCGAACGTCCAGGTCTGGTGGGGTGACCCGGATCAGAACTTCGGCCGGGCGACCATCGAGGGTGGCGACGTGATGCCCGTCGGCAAGGGTGTGGTGCTCATCGGCATGAGCGAGCGCACTTCCCGGCAAGGGATTGCGCAGGTCGCGACGGCCCTGTTCGAGAAGGGGGCCGCCGAGCGCGTGATCGTCGCTGGCATGCCAAAGCTGCGCTCGGCGATGCATCTCGACACTGTGTTCACCTTCGCCGATCGGGATCTGGTGACCCTTTATCCACCGATCATGGACCAGGTGCATCCGATTTCACTGCGCCCGGGCGACAAGCCCGGCAGCATTGACGCGACCCTAGAGCGCAAACCCTTCGTCGACGTCGTCGCCGAGGCCCTGGGTCTGCCGAAGCTGCGCGTGATCGAGACCGGCGGGGACCACTACGCCGCCGAGCGCGGCCAGTGGGACAGCGGCAACAATCTGGTCTGCCTCTCGCCCGGGGTGGTGGTCGCCTATGACCGCAACACCTGGACCAACACCGAGCTGCGCAAGGCCGGGGTCGAGGTCGTGACCATCGTCGGGGCCGAGCTCGGCCGCGGCCGCGGTGGCGGTCACTGCATGACCTGCCCACTGATCAGGGATCCGGTCGACTTCTGATCCTCGGACCTAGATCCCGGTGGGTGTCGGACTTCAGTCCGACTCGGACCTTGCGGTAAGTGCCGGCGTCGCAGCCGGACTCAAGCCCGAGCTATAGCCGGATCATTCAGAGGCGTCGGGTGTTGCCTAGAGGGCGTTGCATGTGAAGGCGGATCGTTTCCCTTCTATTGGGGCTCGCCTGGCGGGAGTGCTGCTCGCGGCGGCGTTGCTGCCTGGTGGGGGCGTCCAGGGGGCGGAGACTGGCGAGACCGCGGCGGAGGCGGACCCCCTCGCCGCCCATCTGGCGCGCGGTCAGACCTATCTGGACCAAGGCGAGTATGCCCGAGCGGTGCTTGAGTTCGAGCAGGTCCTGCGTTTCGACAACCTGCCGCCGAGCCCGCGCGAGCAGGCCGAGATCTACGCCCGTGCCGCGAAGGACTACCAGGAAGGACGGCGGCTGAGCGCCTTCGGCTATGCGGAGACCGGCGGTGGCTACTATCGGGAGAACGTCACTCGCACCACCAATGAGCTTGGGGGCGACCCCGCGCGGGACTGGTTCTGGAAGGCCCGCATCGGCGGTGGCTTAAGCTATCTCGCCAGCGACGACATCACCATCGACGCTACCCTGGACTACCGGTTCCGCTATTACGACGACACCGAACGGCGGGACGATCAGGATCTGCGCTGGAACGCGGCGGTGGTCCAGTCGCTCGCCAGCGGCAGTCAGTCGCTCGGCGTGCGCGGCCGGGCGAGCTACCGCGGTGCGGACGGCTATCGCCAGGACTACGGGCTATTCGTCAATCGCGCCTTTGTCCTCAGCCCCGAAGACGAGATCCTGGTCGAGGCCGAGATCCGCACCCGTGAGTACCCCGGGGGAGCCGAGCGGGATCGCAGCCGCGACATCGCCCAGGTCTGGCTGGGGTGGACGCGGGCCCTGCACGACGGGAAGGGTGCCGTGACTTTGACCGTCAACGCCGGCCGCGAGTGGGCGAAGTTCGACCGTCAAGGGGGAGACCAGACAGTTTACGGCGCCGAGCTCGGCTGGGAGATGGACCTCAACGAGCGGCTCAGCCTGTTTCTGTTCGGCCTGTGGGAGCGCAACGGTACGCACGAAGACATCTCGTACGAGGACGCCTTCGGCGACGCCGGGCGGCTTAGGCCGGACCTCGACATCTATGAGCTCGGCGGCGGCATGATCTACGCGTTCGCCCCCGGCTGGTCGCTGCGGCCCGAGGTACTCTGGCTGCGTGACGAGGGCGATGCCGAATTCAGTGACTACAGCTCGACAGAAGTGTGGGTGACGGTCCGCAAATCGTTCTAGCAACCGGGTGGGGTTGATGTCAGTCCAGCATCACGGCGAGCCTCCGCACCCTGCGTCCGCTCCGCGCCGGTCGCGCTTCCCCAGCGCGGTCACGACGCTCGCCATCGTTACCGTGCTTGTTTGGGTAGCGGCCCTCTTTATTCCGCCCGGACGCTACGCCCTCGACGCCGACGGCTCGCCAATACCGGGGACCTACGAGCGGATCGAGTCCCCGCTGACCTTCGGCGAGCGCTTGGAGCAGCTCATCCTCGCACCGGTCAACGGCATCTATGGGCTGCTGAGCCCGGTGCAGGGGTTTGTCGATACCCAGACGATCGGGCGCCTGTTCGGCCAAATCGGTGTGATCGTCTTCATCATGTCGATCGGCGCCTTCATCTCCATCAGCTTCGCCACCCGCAGCCTGGAGGTCGCCGTAGCGGCCCTGGCCAACCGGCTGAAAACGCGCGGCTGGCTGCTGATCGCCACCGTGATGGTCCTATTCTCGCTGCTTGGCTCCACCATGGGCTTCTCGGTGGAGACCCTGGGCTTCTACGCACTCTTCCTGCCGCTGATGACGGCCCTGGGCTATGATCGCTTGGTGACCGCGGCGATGATCATCATCGGCGCGACCATCGGGGTCATGGCATCCACGGTCAATCCCTTCTCGATTGGCGTTGCCGCGGGCGAGGCCGGCGTCGCCATCGGCGACGGCATCCTGCTGCGGCTCTTCCTGTGGGTCCTGCTCACCGCGATGGCGGTCGCCTGGGTGCTGCGCTACGCTGCGCGGGTGCGGTCCGATCCGACGCGCTCGCTGCTCGCCGACGACACGCCGGAGCTGCCGGTGGAGGCGGCGCACCTCCCCGGCGAGACCGACGCAGGAGACTGGCCGGGCGTCAAGATGTCGCCTGAAGCGATACCTCGGTTGACCACCACCCAAGTATGGGTCCTCGTGATCACCGCCGGCGCGTTCGGGCTCATGGTGTTCTCGGTGATCCCCTGGGCAGGGCTGTTCGCCGGCAGCGCCGGGCCGGCCGACTACTACCTGACCCATGAGATCGCGGGGGTTGAGCCCTACTGGTTCGAGCTCGACTGGTGGTTTCCCGAGCTCGCGATGCTGTTCCTGATCGCGTCGGTCCTGGTTGGTCTGATTGCCCGCATGCCCGAGAAGGAGATCGTTCGCCTGATCTCGGTGGGCGCCGCCGACATGATGGGCCCGGCGATGGTGATCCTGCTCGCCGGCGGGGTGTCGGTGATCATGACTAACACGCAGACGCTGAACACCGTCCTGTTCGGGATGGAGCAGATCATCACCGGCGCCTCGGCGGCGGTGTTCGTGGTGACGACCGTGATCATTAACATCCCGCTCGCCTTTCTGATACCGTCGAGCTCCGGCCACGCCGCGCTGGCGATGCCGCTCTTGTCGCCGCTCGCCGACTTCGCGGGCGTCGGCCGGCCTCTGACGGTCACGGCCTGGATCCTCGGCCACGGCTTGACCCTGCTGGTGTCGCCGACCAACGTGGTCGTGATGGGAGGGCTCGCGATCGCGGGCGTCGGCTACGACAAGTATCTGCGCTTCGTTTGGCCCTTGGTGCTCGCGCTCTTCGTGGTTGCGGTCGGCGTGGTCGGGGTTGCGGCGACCCTCGCCTGAGCGCCCGGCGATCGCTGGCTGCGGTCGGCGGGCCCACAGGCGCCGACTGTAGGCGTCGCACCCTCGATAGGAATCACGATGCGTATTGGTTTGTTTACGGCCACCGGCTGATGCTCCTGCCGCTCGCAGCGATCCGGCGGCCGTGGCCCACGTTGGAGGCCTGGGGCGATTCGGGCGCACCGCCCAAGCAGGGCCTCTTGAACGCGGGTCTGCGTCGGCGCCGCGGCCGCGCTTCGGTCAACCTCCCCTCCCCGAAACAATCATCGAGACCCCACTTGAACGCACCAACCATTCTCGACGTCGCCCCTGCGGGCCCCACTCGTCCCATTGCCTCGCGCGGTGTCTCATTGGCGACGGCCGCCAGCCTGCTCCTGCTGCTCACCGCGTGCGGACCCAGTGATGAGCCCGAGGAAGGCCCCCCGCCCATCCGGCCCGTGCGGGTCGTGACGGTCGAGGAACGCGCCGCCGGCAACACGGTCACCTTGACCGGCACCATCCAGGCCAAGGACGACGTGAATCTGGCCTTCCGCATCGGCGGTCAGCTCCTGGAGCGCAACGTCAACGTCGGGGATCGGGTGACCACCGGCCAGGTGGTGGCCCGCCTGGACCCCTCCACCTTGAGGGACGCCGTGCAGGCCGCCCGGGCCAACCTGGCCGCCGCCATGGCCCGTCTGGTGGAGGCCCGCAACGAGGTGGAGCGCTTCGAGCCCCTCCTCCCGCGGGGCTTTGTCTCCCGCCAGATGTTCGACCAGGCGGTGGAGGCCCGCAACGCGGCCCAGGCGATGGTAGACGCCGCCGAGGCCCAGGTCAGCACCGCCGAGACTCAGCTCTCCTACACGGAGCTCCTCGCCGATGGCCCGGGCGTGGTGACTGCGCGCGGGGCCGAGCCCGGCGAGGTGGTGGCGGTCGGCCAGATGATCGTTCGGCTCGCCCGGGAAGGGGGGCGCGACGCGGTGTTCGACGTCCCCGCTCGGGTCAAGGACGAGGCCCAGCCGGACCAGGACGTACGGGTGTCCTTGAGCACCGACGCCCAAGTCCAG
Organism: Chromatiaceae bacterium; assembly: GCA_025458165.1. Classification (GTDB taxonomy): domain Bacteria; phylum Pseudomonadota; class Gammaproteobacteria; order Chromatiales; family Chromatiaceae; genus JALOTB01. The sequence continues at coordinate 15,943 of JALOTB010000071.1, forward strand.
GCCCGCGGGCGGGTGCGCGAGGTCTCCCCCGAGGCCGATCCGGTGACTCGCACCTTCCAGGTCCGGGTGGGTCTGACCGACCCGCCAGAGGCCCTGCGTCTCGGCTCCACCGTGACGGGCACGGTCGAGCTGGGCGGAGGCGCCGGGATGATCATCCCCGCCGCGGCCATGACCTCCGCTCAGGGTCGGCCCGCCGTTTGGGTGATGGACCCGGCCGCCGGCACCGTCGCCCTGCGCCCGGTGGACGTAGCCCGCTATGAGCTTGATTCTGTCTTGATCGCCCACGGACTCACCGACGGGGAGCTGGTGGTCACCGCCGGGGCCCAGACGCTGCGGCCCGGCCAGCAGGTACGGCTCCTCGGGGCACCGCCGCCATCGGCGGCCGCCGCCCAGCCTGGCATTGAGGCCCGCGTGCCACCGGCGGCTGAGCCCGGCCCGGCAGCCGAAGCGGCCAAGCCCGAGGCCGGCCAATGAAGGCCTTCAACCTCTCCGAATGGGCCATCAACAACCGCTCGGTGGTGGTCTATCTGATGCTGATGTCGGTGGTGGCCGGGGTCGCCGCCTTCTTCCAGCTCGGACGCGCCGAGGACCCGCCCTTCACCTTCCGCACCATGGTGGTCAGCGCGGCCTGGCCGGGGGCGACCCTGGAGGAGACCATGCTCCAGGTCACGGAACGGCTGGAGCGCACCCTCCAGGAGGTCCCCAACCTCGACACCCTGCGCAGCTTCACCCGTCCGGGGCAAACCACCATCTTCGTGGACCTGACCGGCGCCACGGGCCCAAAGGCGGTGGAGGACACCTGGTATCAGGTACGCAAAAAGGTCGGCGACATGCGCCATACCCTGCCCCGGGGGATCGTCGGTCCAGGGTTCAACGACGAGTTCGGCGACACCTACGGGATCATCTACGGCTTCACCGCCGACGGCTTCAGCCACCGGGAGCTGCGGGACTACGTGGAGGAGGTCCGCTCCAAGCTCCTGCGGGTGCCGGACGTCTCCAAGGTCAGCGTCCTCGGGGCCCAGGACGAGCGCATCTTCATCGAGTTCGACATGCGCACCCTGGCAGGCCTCGGCTTCGACCCCGCCGCCCTGGTCGCCGCCCTGGAGGCCCAGAACGTCGTGCGGCCCACCGGCGTCATCCAGACCGGGAACGAGAGCATCTCGCTGCGGGTCTCCGGTGCCTTCGCCTCCGAGGCGGACCTGCTCGCGGTCAACTTCGCTATCGGCGGCCGGATGCTGCGCCTGGGCGACATCGCCCAGGTGCGCCGCGGGCTCGCCGACCCGCCTCAGCCGATGTTCCGGGTCAACGGCGTGGACGCCATCGGGCTTGCCATCGTCATGCGCGACGGCGGCGACATCCTGGCCCTCGGAGCGAACATCCGCCAGGCCATGAAAGCGATCGTCGCTGACCTGCCCGTCGGCATCGAGGCCACCCGGGTGGCCGACCAGCCAGAGACCGTAGACGCCGCCATCAATGACTTCACCACCTCATTGTGGCAGGCCATCGTCATCATCCTCAGCGTTAGTTTCCTCAGCCTCGGGGTGCGAGCCGGGACCGTGGTGGCGCTCGCCATCCCGCTCGTGCTGACCACCGTCTTCGCCCTAATGGATATCCTGGACATCGACCTGCAGCGCATCTCGCTCGGCGCCCTCATCATCGCTCTGGCGCTCCTGGTGGACGATGCAATGACCACGGTGGACGCCATGTCCCGGCGCCTCGCCCTGGGGGAGCCCAAGGCGGAGGCCGCCACCTATGCCTACCATACCCTCGCCTTTGCAATGCTGACCGGCACCCTGGTCACCATCGCGGGCTTCGTGCCCGTGGGCTTCGCCGCCAGCTCCGCTGGTGAGTACACCTTCGACATCTTCGCCGTGGTCGGCATCACCCTCATCGTCTCCTGGTTCGTGGCGGTGGTCTTCGCGCCACTGCTGGGCATGCTCCTGTTGGTCCCGCCCAAGACCAAGACCGACGAGTCGAATCCCGGCGGTCTGCTGCGGGCCTACCGGGGACTCCTCAGGGGGGCCATCCGGCAGCGCTGGCTCACCATCGCCCTTACCATCGGCGCCTTCGTGGCCGCGCTCTACGGGATGGGCCTGGTGCCTCGGCAGTTTTTCCCGGCCTCGGACCGCACCGACCTCCTGGTGAACGTCAGCCTGCCGCAGAACGCCTCGATTCACGCCACCGCCCGGGAGGCCGATCGGCTCGATGCCGTCCTGGCTGCCGACCCGGACGTGGCCCACTGGAGCACCTATGTGGGCTGGGGGTCGGTGCGCTTCTACCTGCCACTCGACGTCCAGCTCCCCAACCCCTTCTTTACCCAGGCGGTGGTGGTGGCCAAAGACGTCGAGGCGCGGGAGCGTCTGGAGGTCAAGCTCGCCGACTTCCTGAAGGAGGAGGTGCCCCAGGCCGTCACCCGGGTCTCGCCCCTGGAGCTCGGGCCCCCTGTGGGCTGGCCCGTCCAGTACCGGGTCCTAGGGGACGACCTGGAGCGGCTGCGTGAGATCGCCATGGAGCTCGGCCAGATCGTCGCCGACCATCGGGGCGTCCGTGATGTGAACTTCGACTGGATGGAGCCCGGGCGCCAAGTGCGCATCCGCATCGATCAGGACCAGCTCCGGCGCCTTGGCCTGTCCTCCGCGGCAGTCGCCTCGGTGCTCAACACCCACATCACCGGGACCACGGTCACCCAGGTGCGGGACGACATCTTCCTGATCGACGTGATCGCGCGGGAACGGGAGGGCCAGCGCATCTCCTTCTCGACACTGAGGACCCTGGAGATCCCCCTCCCGGATGGGCGGACCCTGCCCCTGGACCAGGTGGCCGGCTTCGACTACGGCCAGGAGTACCCCATGATCTGGCGGCGGGACCGGGTGCCGACCCTCACGGTCCAGGCGGACGTGGTCCCTGAGCTGCTGCCCGACTCGGCTGCCGGCCGGCTACTCGATCGAGGTGGGGGGCACCGTGGAGGAGAGCGCCGAATCCCAGGCCTCGGTCATGGCCGTGGTGCCCCTGATGCTGCTGATCATGATCACGCTGTTGGTCTTCCAACTCCGCAGCTTCCCCCTGTTGTTGATCGTGCTGAGCGTGGTGCCGCTCGGGCTCATCGGCGTGGTCGGGGCCCTGCTCGTTGCCCAGGCGCCCCTGGGCTTCGTCGCCATACTCGGCGTACTGGCCCTGATCGGCATGATCGCCAAGAACTCGGTGATCCTGATCGACCAGATCGAGCAGGAGCGCCGCACCGGCAAGCCCCTCCAGGAGGCGGTGGTGGATGCCAGCGCCTCGCGCCTGCGCCCCATCATGCTTACCGCCCTGTCCACGATCCTGGGGCTCATCCCCATCGCCCCCACGGTCTTCTGGGGACCCATGGCGTTCGCCATCATGGGCGGACTGCTGGTGGCCACGCTCCTGACCCTGGTGTTCCTCCCAACCGTCTATGTCACCTGGGAATCGTTGCGGAGAGCCGAAAAAGGGGGCGCCGCGGCGCCAGGGTAGCTCGACCGGCCGGCGGGGTCTTGTCCCGTTTTGCGCCCCTTCGCGTTCGCTTGCGCGTCGTTCGCCTTGTTGGGTAGGCGCAGCCCTCCTACGGGAGGTCCGCACTGTTCCAACATCGCAGGGACCGGATGTACCAAGGTCCCCTCATCGCGTTGGCCGACGCTGTGTATGGCTGCACGGTTCTGATACCGGTAACGACGGCTTGCCACGCCGGCTCGACCGGCCTCGCCCGAATCTACGCCTCACCCGGTCAACGCCAGCTCGATTGTCTGGGCGGCGTTGACGGTGATGTCGCCGTGGAAATGCACACGGTGGCCATGGCGCCGACCGCGCGTTGTTCATCTTCGCCTACGCGGGGGTATCCGGAATCCCTGGCGCTGGCCGATCTCCCCCCGGTTGATCAGATCGAGATCGACCCCGGACTCGAAGGTACCGTGGAGCCTGTCCTGGTGAAGGCGGGCATCCCGGCCCCGACGCTAGGGCCAGGCGGGGCGTGCGGCTACGAGCCCGACATGGTCCGGGCCGGCGTCGAGGGCATTGAAAGCGGGCTCGCCCACCACGGCATGAGCGCGCAGCCGGTAGGGGGTACCACCGAGACCGTCAACTTGTCCCGAGGCAACGCCCTGGTCGAGGTTGTCGCCGACACCGGTGGTTACGTCGATGACCTGGTAGAGTTGAACGACGCGGTCGCGGAAGGGCAACCGCTCGCGATCCGGCGCAACGCCTTCGGCGAGGTGGTGCGGGAGTAATAGGCCCCGGTCTCGGGACAGATCGCCATCCGAGGCACGGATGCGATCCGCGAGCGCGGCTCCGGCATCGGGACCATCCTCACCAAGAGCCCTGACTGCTCGCCCGAGGGCTGCCCGTATTACGGCCGGGCGAGCGCTGACGCGCCGGGAACCCGATGGCAGCGGTTCTCCGATAACGGGCCAGGAATCGCCGCTGGCTGCCGATGCTCCTGTACCTCGCAGCGGTCCGACAACATTGGCCAGCCTTGGAGCCGGTGACGTCGTCGGCGCGGCCCAAGCCCGTCCGCACCTAACGGAAAGACCATGAAAACAGCTTCCATGGCGTCTTGGGGGACGCGGAGCGAACGGCGCGGTCTTCGCCTGGCTACAGTTTCAACTGCCCGCGCACTTGAACCTCGCGGCACGTCCCTGTGCCGCATGGGCATCTCGAATTTTGTGCCGCCCTCAGGCGTCAGAGGTTGATGCTGACGCGCCCGGGAGCATGAGCGCGAATGGCCATTTCTGGAGCTTACCTCGTCGACCTCGGCGTGATCTCCGTCACCCAGGCCCGTGCAAACGTGGTCTTGATCTTGTTTCCAACCTTGAGGTCGTCCAGCTTTTCGGGATTGCGGACCTTGAACACCTTGGAGATCCCGTCGGGGCCCCTGAGGCCGACCAGCCCGTTTTCCTTGTCGATCGCCTCGATGACGGCAACCACCGATACCCCCTTGGCCACGCCGCCTGCGGGGCTTTCATGCGGCGCCGCGGTTCCCAATGCCGCAGCGAATCCTATGCCTGGATCCACGTCGCCGGCTCGGAAGAGGTCGACGAACACGGCTTGTATGTAGTTCACCGTAAGGCGGTCTCCCAAGCGGACGTCCGATAAGTTCCCCACCTCTTCACCGACGTACACCTCGAAAAAGTTGTCCCTTGGCTTGTTCGGGACCTCTAGCGTGAGCTCGCGCGTCTCTTGATTGGCTGAGACGATCGTTGCCTGTGTTGAATAAACCACGGCCTGCGTCATCAGGGGCGTGCCCTGCCTCGTCGGGCTGCCGGCTTCGCAGCCCGCCAAGACAATGGTCAAGGCGGTGACGAATGC
>JALOTB010000072.1 GCA_025458165.1 Chromatiaceae bacterium
ATGGCCACCCGAAGAAGCAGCGTTGAACTCCGGCGGGTGAAGGTTCTCGTAAGCTGTTGTTTTTAGAATTGAAGCATCTTAAGTCAGTGCCATTCGGGCATCGGCCTTTTTTCGCACATCTGCGAGTTGCTTGGCTTGAGCTTTCGGCGTCGGCGGATGCTCATGAGAAAAATAGAAGCGGCCCGCCTCAACGATCTCTATTCGCACCATGTTGGTCGCCACATGCGATAAACCGAAGCGCTCTTGAAACTCCTGAACGTCAGCAATCGTCGGCAGTCGCTGGCCTCTGTAGAGACCTGCGCGCAACATCGCCTCTGCTTCGGCCGCGTCTTCATCCATTGGCGAAGCACCTTCGGTAGTCATCGAGCCAGCCTCACGACATTGTTGCGATGCCGCAGAAGAGTAGGACTGTGATAAGGGGGGATGATATCGGCAGGATGGGGGGATTTTGCATGATCCCTCCTTGGCGGGCTTCAAAGCTTCTCAGGCCACTTGTCCAGCGCCTGCGCCATCTCCGCCTGGTCGCGCATATCAACACCGCTGACGACTCGGCACAGACCGGTGAAGTCGTCAAAGCCGATCTCCATCAGCCGGCCCTCCTGATCGCCACCACGTTGGCGTCTGGCTCAACCTCCCCCACCATAGCGAATAGGTGACGACTCCACGCTTCCAGGGCCTCACGCCGCTCGTCGAGGTGCAGGGCCCGGTTGTAGATCCCGGCGACCCCGGCCTTGCTGCCACTGACATGGTTCAGCACCGCCTCAATGATGTGCGGCGCGATCCGCAGGTCTTCGGCCATGCGGGTTGCTACCGACCGGCGAAGGTCGTGTAGGGCCCAAGGGGCAAGGGCGGGCGGCGGGTCGGCGTCCGGGTGGTCTTGGGCCAGTAGCTTGTTCATTCGCCGATCCAAACGCGCCTTGGACTTCGAGAAGCCGCTGAAGGGCGTCTTGCCGGTGGTGGTGAAGACGAGCGGCGGCTGGGGGCGCTCTTTGGTCGCCACGGCCTTCTGCGCCGCCTTGCGCCCCTCCAGGATCGCCACCACCGGAGGGCTCAGCGGGATGGCGTGCTCGCGGTGGTTCTTGGCGCGTGCCGCCGGGAGGGCCCAAAGCGGCCCCTCGGGGTCGCTCTCGCTCCACCGCATCCCGGCGACCTCGTTCAACCTCTGCCCTGTGAGCAGCAGCAAGCGCACGATGAGGTTGAACTGGTTGGCGTCGCCGGTGGCGCGCCAGATCAGGCGGATCTCGTCAGGGCTGAGCACCCGGTCGCGGCTGCGCTCGGCGCCGGGTTTCTTGATGCCGGAGGTCACGTCCTCCCGCATGATGTCCCGGTGCAGCGCCCACTTGAACATGAGCCTTAGGTACGCGAGCGTCCGGTTCGCCGCCACCTCGGCGCCGCGCTCGATGATCTTGTCCAGCACGTCGAGCACCTCGCGCCGGGTGATCTTGGCAAGCGGGCGCCCCTCCCACTCCTTGAAGTCGTCGGAGCCAAGCACCCGCTCCATCTCGCGCAGGGTGCTCGCGGCTGGCCGGCGGTTCTGCCGGCCCCGGTGCTTCGTTAGGAACTCGGTGCGGACGGACGCATAGGTGTTTCGGCTGTCATCGACCATCACCCGCTTCTCCTCCCTGGTGGCGGCGGCCGGGTCCTCGCCGATCTTGGCGGCGGCCTTGGCCTCGGCGGCCTTGGTGCGGGCCTCGGCCAGGGACAGGGCCGGGTAGTTCCCCAGGGTCACGCGCTGCTGCTTCCAGGCGCCGTTCTTGAGGGCGCGGGTCATCAGGACCCAGCTCCGCACGCTGGAGCTCGACACGCGCAGACCCAACCCGGGCGTGTGGCTGTCCCAGTACTCGATCCGGCCGCTCTCGGGGGTCTTCAGCTTCTTGATCGCGGCGTCGGTCAGGCGAAGCGTTGGCATCTGCGGGCTCCGTGTCGGCTGTCAGGGTCCCGGCTCCCTTTGCGGTCCAGCCGGGGTAACGCTCGGGGTAACACTTTGTTGGGTTTTGTTGTGTTACCCACGATGCCTAACAGTCTATAACATGTAGGCGTGAATGCCAGCAATTACAATTCCTCTCTGGCGGAGGGACCGCCTGACGCTGTGATGGCGTGAGATGCAGAGAAAGGGGGTAGCGCGTGACTTTTAATCAGGTGGTCGCTGGTTCGAATCCAGCAGGGCGCACCAATCATGATGAATGAGTTGGGAGTGGACCTTTCGTCCGTTCCTTCTCGCGGTCTAGGTTCCGGCCATTGCGGCTTAGCTGACCATCGGCTAGTGGGCGGGCGCGGACGGCGTGCGAAGCTATCTTGCGCGACCGTTGCTCTGGCGCTGCTCATGGGCCGGGCATGCTCCTCTGGTGATCGGCATCCCGTTGATCTTCTATGCCGGCGCCGCGGTCCAGGGTGACCCCTGGGCGGACAGTTTCGGGCTCGACTCCCCTTCGGCCCTTCTCGTCGGGCTGTTTCTCATGGCGATCATGGGGCCGGTCCGGTCCTCGGCGTCGTCCGGGGGCTGGGGCACCTGCCGGCCGTTGTCCTGAGCGCAACGCCGCAGAGCGCCTGGTCCTTCACGCATTTCCCGGTCGGCGCGGTGGCCGTGAGTGTCATGCTCACCCAGTCGTTCAACGCCTCGCGCGGCAGCATCCTCCTCCCCGTCCTGATGCATTTCCAGCTCATCCATCCGCTCTGGCCGGACGCCCAGCCCTACGAAACCCCGGTGTTCGTCGCCGCAGCGTTTCTGGTCGTGTGCCTCAACCGAAAGGACATGCTCGGTCGGGCATCTGACGTGACCGAGGTCCTCCCCGGTCACCGCCGCCGCCCCTGATCGGACGATCGGGTGGGTGCGGTGCGCGCCAGCCGCCTCGGCGCCGGCCTGCGGGACGGCGGTTCAGGCGAGCGTCAGCAGGTGCTCACCGTAGGCGCGCACGTCGTCCCAATCGGTGTAATCGATCACGGTCCGCGGATCGGTCGGTCCGTGGGTGTACTTCATGATGAGCTGGATCATGACCCGCTCGTGCCAGGGCCAGGCGGGATAGTCCACCTTGCCCGCGATGACCTTGAGGTCCTTCGGCTGCCACGGGGAGAGCCGCAGGAACTTCTGCAGGTAGCGGTTGCCCTCGACCGTCGCCTTCTCAGGCGTGCGCGCGACCACCGAGACGTTGAAGAAGCTGTTCGGCTTCGCCTCGAGCGCGGCGCGGTGCCGGGCGACGAACGCAAGCACCCGTTTATCGTAGGTGCCGTAGAGCACCGGCGCGCCGAGCGCGACGACGTCGTACCGCCCCCAGTCCACGCCTTCGCGCTCGGCCTCGGTGATGTCCATCATCTCGGCGCGGCCGCTGGCTGCGGCGATGCTCTCGCAAATGCGCCGCGCGATGCGGGCGGTGTGGCCGCCGCGGCTCATGTATAGGACCAGAACGGACGTCATCGCATTGATCTCCTTCGCACCAGTCACCGGCGGCGATCCAAACCCCTGCTCGCCGAGCGGATACCTAACGCCACCCCTCACAGGTCCGTCTTCGTGGATGCCCGCTGGGGTCAGGGTACCGCAGGCGAGCCCGCGGCGAGCCGACGGATGCGCCCATCGTTGGCCGCCGCAACCACTCCCCCCGTGCGAAAGGCGTCCATCACCAGATCGGAGATGAGCGTCCCGGTGTCGATGCGATCCTCCATCGCGTTCAGCGACAGGTACCCGTCGCCGCCCGCGGCAAGGAAGTCTGGCATCACCACCCGGTAGCGCACCCCGTGCTCCAAGGGTTGCCCGCGGACGGTCACCTCGACGGCGCGGCCGGCGGCGATCGTGTAGCGCAGGCCCGAGACCTGCAGGAAGCCGCCGGAGTCGTCTTGCGGGTCCAAGGACGCCGAACGGTCCAGCGCCTGCTGGATCTGCGCGCCGGTGAGAGATCCGGTGACCAGCTCGTTTCCGAAGGGAAAGGCCTGGTAGACGTCCTTGATGCGTACCGCGCCCGCCGCGATCGACGCGCGAAATCCTCCGCCATTGAATAGGGCGATGTCCGTTCCGGTGCGGTCGCGGGCGAGATCACAGACCCAGTTGCCGAAGTTGCTCTCGCCCCGGCGGATGGTCAGGCGGCGGGCGTCGAGCTCCACGGCGCTATGGCCGATGACGACCCCGACCTCGTCCTCCAAGCGGTCGGCCAGGGCGCGGACCTCGGCTGCAAGCCTGGGGTCCTCCGGGAAGCGCGCGTCCACCGGGATCAATCGATAGTCGAGCAGCCCGACCCCGCCGTCGTGCAGACGCAGGTCGAGGCGACCCAGGTGAGTGCCGCGCTCGCCTGCCTGCACGATCGGCACGCCGTTCTCCACGACGGGGGTCGCATAGCGATGATGATTGTGACCGCCGACCACCAGGTCGACGTCCGTGTCCGTGGTGATCCCAAGGTGGGAGAGCACGACCACCAGGTCTGCCTGAGCGGCGAGCGCCGGGACCCAGCGGCGTGCGCTTGCGACCGGGTCCTCAACGCTGATGCCGGCGATGTTGCGGGGATGGGTGGTGGTGGTCAGCTCGTCGGTGACCAGGCCGAGCACCGCCACCCGTGGCCCGCCCGGCGGGTGCAGGACGACGGCAGGGGTCACCGCGAACGGCTCGGGCTCCGCGCGCAGGTTGGCGGCCAGGACCGGGAAGCGCGCCGCGGCGAGCAGATCGCGAAAGACCTCCTGCCCGTAGTCCAGCTCGTGGTTGCCCATGACCGCGGCGTCGACCCCGAGATCACCGAGAAAGCCGATGTCGGGCAGACCGAGAAAGACGGTCGAGGTGACGGTTCCCTGCAGGAGATCTCCGCCGAAGAGGACGAGCACGGGCTGCGGGGCGACCTCGGCACGGACCGCCTGCACCGCACCGGCGAGGCGGGCGATTCCGCCGAGGCGGCCGAACATCGGGTCCTCGGCGGGCTCGAGCTGCCCGTGCAGGTCGTTGAAGTGCAGGATCGTGAGGCTGTGCACCTCGCCGGCGCGCACTAGGCCGCCGAGCGCCACCCAGGCGAGCAGCAGGACGAGCAGCCGAACGCCGACCCCGAAGCGGCCCCGGAGCCAAGACCCTGGTCTCGCACCCGTACTTTCGACCGAGTCTGATCCCATCGTACGACTCGCCAACAGCAACTGAATGATCATGGTGATGCGCGCCGCCCCGAACGATGACAATCGGTCGCGTATCGCCGTGATCGTTCCCTCACCCCATCCCTCTCCCGCGCGCGGGAGAGGCGCATTTGCGGACTAAGACCCCTATGGGCGACCCGGCTGTGCAGGGCAGGGCGTACAAGGGTCGCGCTTAGCCCGGTCGGCCGCGCGTGGACCTTACCGCTCCCAGCGCCGGGCGGCGGCATCGTCGCCGGCCCGGGCCTCGACCCAGCGCGTGCCTGAGCTGGTCAGCTCCTGCTTCCAGAACGGGGCGCGGGTCTTGAGGTAGTCGATCAGAAACTCGCAGGCGCGGAAGGCGTCGCCGCGGTGCCGGCTGGCCACGGCGACGAGGACGATGGGGTCCTGCGGCGCCAGGTCGCCGACGCGGTGGATGATCCGCACCCCTTCGAGCGTCCAACGGCGGCCGGCCTCCCCGGCGATGGTGGCGAGCGCCTTCTCCGTCATCCCCGGGTAGTGCTCGAGCCGCATGCGCTGCACCGACTCGTCCTCGTTGATGTCGCGCATGAGCCCCAGGAAGGTAACCAGCGCCCCCACCTGCGGGCGCCCGCGCCAGAGGGTCTCCTGCTCGGCGGCGATATCGAAAGGCTCGGTCTGGACGCGGATCTCGATCATGGTCGAGCAGCAGGATGTGTGTGGGACTGATCGGAGTATATACCCGTCGCACATGGCCTTTCGGCCGCGCGCGGCCGCCTGGCGCCGACAATCCCCGCCCCGGCGGCTACCCTTAGGGCAGATGCCGAAGGAGTGAACCATGTGGTGCCGTTGGCTGGCCTGCCTGATCCTCGCCCTGCTCGCCGTCGCCTCGGTCGCCTCGCCCGCCGCCCAGCCGATCGTCCCGGGCAGCAAGGGTGAGGCCCTGGTGATCGACGTCGAGGGCGCGATCGGCCCCGCCGCCAGCGCCTTCGTGGAGAAGGCGATCGCCCGGGCGGCGAGCACCGGGGCCCGGGCGCTGGTGCTGCGCATGGACACGCCGGGTGGGTTGGATACCTCCATGCGCGCCATCGTCAAGGCCATCATCGCCTCCCCGGTGCCGGTGGTCGGCTTCGTCGCGCCGAGCGGTGCGCGCGCGGCCAGCGCGGGGACCTATATCCTCTACGCCTGCCACGTCGCGGCCATGGCCCCCGGCACCAACCTCGGCGCCGCCACCCCGGTGCAGATCGGCGGCCTGCCGGGCCTCGACCCCGAGCGCAAGAAGCCGAAGGACGAGGAGGAATCCGGCAAGTCCGCCGGCACGGGCGACGCCAGCACCGACAAGCTGGTGAACGACGCCGTGGCCTACATCCGCAGCCTCGCCTATCTGCACGGGCGCAACGCCGACTGGGCCGAGCAGGCGGTGCGCGGGGCGGCCAGCCTGCCCGCGGAGGAGGCGGTCCAGCTCGGGGTCATCGATCTCGTGGTCGCCGACGTCCCGACCCTGCTCGACGCGATCGACGGTCGCCTGGTGCGCACCAGCGCGGGCGAGGTGCGCCTCGCCACGGCGGGGGCGACGCCGGTGGTCCTGGCCCCGGACTGGCGCACCCGGCTGCTCGCGATCATCTCCAACCCCAATATCGCGTACATCCTGATGCTGATCGGCATCTACGGGCTGATCTACGAGTTCTCCAACCCCGGCAGCGTATTGCCAGGGGTGGTCGGCGCGGTGAGCCTGGTGCTCGCCCTTTATGCCTTCCAGCTCCTGCCGGTCAACTACGCGGGGGTGGCGCTCATGGCCCTGGGGCTGGCGCTGATGGTGGCCGAGGCCTTCCTGCCGAGCTTCGGGGCGCTCGGGATCGGGGGGGTGGCGGCCTTCGTGGTCGGCTCGCTGATCCTGATCGATACCGATGTGCCCGGCCTCGGGCTGTCGGTCCCGCTGGTGCTCACCTTCGCCCTTGCCAGCGCACTCCTGCTCACGGTGATTATCGGCATGGCGATCCGCGCGCGGCGGCGCGCCGTGGTGAGCGGCTCCGAGCAGCTCATCGGCGCGCTCGGCGAGGCGCTCGGGGGCTTCCCCAATGCCGGGAGCGTCCACCTGCGCGGGGAGGTGTGGACGGCGCGCAGCGAGGTCCCGATCGCCCCCGGCCAGCAGGTGCGGGTCGTCGGCCGCGACGGCCTGACGCTCATCGTCGCGCCGCCGTCGGATTTGAAGGAGGTCTGATCATGCCCATCGAGGTCTATGCGGTTCTCATCGCGCTCGTCGTCGCCTTCTTCGCGGCGGCGATCAAGATCCTGTTCGAGTACCAGCGCGGGGTGATCTTCACCCTCGGGCGGTTCTGGAAGGTGAAGGGCCCCGGGTTCATCATCGTCGTGCCCATCGTCCAGCAGATGGTCAAGGTGGATCTCCGCGTGATTGTCATGGACGTGCCGAGCCAGGACGTCATCTCGCGCGACAACGTCTCGGTGAAGGTCAACGCGGTGGTCTACTTCCGGGTGATCGACCCGGAGAAGTGCATCATCCAGGTCGAGGACTACCTGGCCGCCACCAGTCAGCTCGCTCAGACGACGCTGCGCTCGGTGCTCGGCCAGCACGAGCTCGACGAGATGCTCGCCGAGCGCGAGCGGTTGAATGACGACATCCGCCGCATCCTCGACAGCCAGACCGATGCCTGGGGGATCAAGGTCGCCAACGTCGAGATCAAGCACGTGGACCTCGACGAGAGCATGGTGCGCGCCATCGCCCGCCAGGCCGAGGCCGAGCGCGCGCGCCGCGCCAAGGTGATCCACGCCGAGGGCGAGATGCAGGCCGCGGAGAAGCTCACCGAGGCCGCCCGAATCCTCTCCGCCCAACCGACGGCGATCCAGCTCCGTTACATGGAGACGCTGACTACGCTCGCCGGCGACAAGTCCTCGACCATCGTCTTCCCGGTGCCGATGGACCTGATCGGTACCCTGCTCAAGCCGCGCGGGGAGCGCGGCTAGCGTCCAAAGGGGACCGTAAGAATGGCGCCACCGGCACCCTGACCTCCCCGACGTACCCTGGGGCGTCCACACGCTCGTGTCGTTTGCGTGGTTTCGCATTCATCTGCCGCGAATCGTCCTTTCAGGCTGACGCCCCCACCCATGTCCGCCCACCGCCCGGAGAGCGCGCCCCGCCGCTTCATCGGCTACCGCACCGCGGTCCTGATCGTGATCGCCAACATGGTGGGGACCGGGGTGTTCACCACCCTCGGGCTGCAGGCGAAGACCATCCCGGACGGGGCCGCGCTCCTGGTGCTCTGGGGGCTGGGCGGGCTGGTGGCGCTGTGCGGGGCGCTGTGCTACGCGGAGCTGGCCGCGGCGGTCCCCCGCTCGGGGGGCGAATACCACCTGCTCAGCCGCACCTGGCACCCGGCGCTGGGGCGGCTGGCGGGGCTGGTCTCCGTGACCGTCGGATTCGCCGCGCCGGTGGCGCTCACCGCCATGGCGCTCGGCCAATACACGGCGACCGTGGTCCCCTGGGACCCGACGCTGATCGCGGTCGCCAGCCTGTTGCTGGTCACCGCGCTGCACGCGGTGGACGTGGGCCTGGGCGGCGCCTTTCAGGTCGCCGCCACCCTGGTCAAGATCGCCGTGATTGCCATCTTTTGCGTCGCCGGTCTGGCCGCGGCCGCCCACCCCGGCAGTGCGCCGCTGGCGCCTGGGCCCGAGACCCTGGAGCTGATGGTCAGCGCGCCCTTCGGGCTCGCCCTGATCTTCGTCGCCTACGCCTATTCCGGCTGGAACGCCGCGGCCTATGTGGTGGACGAGGTGCGCGACCCCCAGCGCACCGTCCCCCGCGCCCTGGTGCACGGCACGCTCGCGGTCACCGCGCTCTACCTGGTGCTCAACCTGACCTTCCTGCGCACCACCGATCTGCGGGAGCTCTCGGGGACGGTCGAGGTCGGGGCGCTCTCGGCCCGCTACCTGTTCGGCGAGGGGGGCGGGATGCTGATGAGCCTGGCGCTCAGTCTGCTGCTGGTCTCTAGCATCAGCGCCATGGTCCTGGCGGGGCCCCGGGTAATCGACGTGATCGGCCAGGACGTCCCGGCCCTGCGCTTCCTCGCCGCGCGCAACCGGCGCGGCGCGCCGACCCGGGCGGTGCTGTTGCAGCAGGGGCTGGCGCTCGGGTTCATCCTCACCGGGTCGTTCGAGCAGGTGCTGACCTTCGCCGGATTCACCCTGACGCTCTTCGCCCTGCTCACGGTGGCGGGGCAGGTGCGGCTGCGCCGGCGCGAGCCGGATCTGCCGCGGCCGTTTCGAGTGCCGCTCTACCCGCTGCCGCCCGCGATCTTCATCCTGGTGAGCGGGGCCGCGCTGTTCCTGGTGGCCCGAGAGCAACGCACCGCGGTCCTGATCGGGGTCGCCCTGCTCCTGGCCGGCGGCTGGCTGATGCGCGGAGACCGGGCGTCCTAGCGGCCGATCCGCCGACAGGGAGCCCTTCGCCCAATGCCCCCCAGCCGCTCCCCCTTCCCGGCCCTGACCCTGGTGCTCTGCGCGCTGATGGCTCTGCCGCCCTCGGTCGGTCGCGCCGGCGACGACAGCGCCAGCTACCGTGGCGAGATCAGCGCCGAGGCCAACCGGCGCTTCTTTGCCGAGGTCGCCGGGAAGGCCCCGCGGCAGCTGGTGATCGACTCCCCCGGCGGCGAGGTCGAGGCCGGAATCGCGCTCGGCCGCTGGGTATTCGATCAGGGCCTCGATCTCGTGGTCGCGGGCGAGTGCCTGTCCGCCTGCGCCAACTACGTCTTCACCGCGGCACGGCGCAAGACGGTGCGCCCGGGCTCGGTGGTCGGCTGGCACGGCAACTACCATCACCTGGAGGCGACGGGTCTGTGGCGCGATGACATCGAGGCGCGGGTGGCGCGCACCGGGGAGGACCCCACGACGGCCGAGACGGCGGTGCGTGCCCAGGTCGCCCGGCTGGTGGCGCTGGAGCGGTCGTTCTTCGCGACCATTCGGGTCGACGAGCGCCTGTGCTGGATCGGCAAGCTTCAGCCCTACGCGGTGGCGAACTACTACACCCTGTCCGCCGCGGACATGGCGCGGTTCGGGGTCCGCGCGGTCTCCTTGCCGGAGGATTACGCGGAGCGACACCGCGCGGGCGGCGGGGCAGCGATCCCGCTGATCACGCTCGAACCCTGAGGGCCCGGCGGGTTGCAGGCGGGCGCACCGGCGTCTAGCCTGGGGACCCTATCGGGGGCGGCGGTCGCCGCCCTTCGCCACTGTAGGAGGCGTCATGGGTCTCGCTTTTCCCTCTGGGCTCGACAGCCGCCTGACCGGAGCGCGACCGGTGGAGGTTGCCGGAGCGATCTGGCGGCGCCGGCTGATCCTGGCACTTTTGGTCGCCACGGCCGGCGCCGCGGGCTTGGCCTTGAGCCACCTGCTCGCCCCGCCACCCAGGGCGGAGCCCGAGCTGGTGCGGCTGCTGCGCGCTATGGTCCTGATCAAGGGCCTGTTCGCCCTGGGCGCGGCGGCGCTCCTCTGGTGGCGGCTCGGCCGGCCGATCGCGCCGGCGCTGGCGGCCCGTTATGGAACGGCGGTCGGGCTCTGTGCCGCGGCGCTCGGCTGGCTGTGGGGGCTGCACCTGCTCCTGCTGGGCAGCCTGGCCTTCTATGGCGGACTCGCCGGCCTGCTGCTCGCCGCCCGGCGCGACCCGCTCCTCCTGGCCTGGCGGCCCGCGGGCCGGGTCGACCGCGGCGCCTAGCCCAGATGACCGCCGCGATCCAACTCAATGCCGTCGACAAACGCTTCGACTCCGGGCTGGAGGCGTTGCGCGGGGTGGGCTTCGAGGTCCCGCCGGGGCAGTTCGCGGCGCTGCTCGGGCCCTCGGGGTGCGGCAAGAGCACCATCCTGCGGCTCGTCGCTGGACTCGATCGGCCGAGCGGCGGGCGGGTCGAGGTCGCGACCGATGGGGCCGGGTCAGCGATCTCCTACGTGTTCCAGGAGCCGACGCTGATGCCCTGGGCGACACTCGTCGACAACGTCCGCCTGCCGCTGCGGATCGCCGGGGTCTCCCGGCCGGAGGCGCGGGCGCGGATCGCGCCGGTGCTAGCGTCGCTCGACCTCGCGGGCTTCGAGGACGCCTATCCGGCGGAGCTCTCGGGCGGCATGCGGATGCGCGCCTCGATCGCCCGTGCCCTGGTCACCCGCCCGCAGGTGCTCTTGATGGACGAGCCGTTCGCGGCGCTCGACGAGATCACCCGGGCGCGGCTCAACGACGATCTGCTCGCGCTCTGGCGGGCGCGGGGATTCACGGTGCTGTTCGTCACCCACAGCGTGTTCGAGGCCGTGTACCTCTCACAGCGGGTACTGGTGATGAGCGCGCGTCCTGGGCGGCTGGTCGCCGACCTCGCGGTCGACCTGCCCTACCCCCGCAAAGCGGAGCTGCGGCTCTTGCCCGCCTACGCCGAGCGCTGCCGGGCGGCCTCGGCGGCGCTGGAGTCGGGCTACGGGGGAGATCTGGAATCATGACCCGGCCGTCCGCCCCGGTCGTCCTCCCCGCGCTGGTGCTGCTCGGGGCGCTCGCCCTCTGGGAGCTCTGGGTGCGGCTCGCAGGCATCCCGCACTACATCCTGCCGGCGCCGAGCCTGGTGCTCCTGACCCTGTGGGAGAACCTGGGCTCGCTCGCCCTCTCCTGGCTGTTCACGCTCAAGATCACCTTCGGCGCGCTGCTCCTGGCGGTGATCGGCGGGGTGCTGCTCGCGGTCGCCTTCGCGCTCTCGCGTACCGTGGAGCTGGCCCTGTTCCCCTTCGCCATCGTGCTCCAGGTGACGCCCATCATCGCCATCGCCCCGCTGATCCTGATCTATGTCGAGAGCACCACGGCGGCGCTCCTGATCTGCGCCTGGATCGTCGCCTTCTTCCCGATCCTCTCGAATACCGTGATCGGCCTGCGCGCGGCCGACCCGAACCTGCGCGACCTCTTCGCGCTCTACCGCGCCTCGCCCTGGCAACGCCTGCGCTGGCTGCTGGTGCCCTCCGCCCTGCCCTACTTCATCGCCGGGCTCAAGGTCTCGGGCGGGCTCGCGCTGATCGGGGCGGTGGTGGCCGAGTTCGCGGCCGGCGCCGCCGGACGCGAGACGGGGCTCGCCTCGCGCATCCTGGAGGCGAGCTTCCGCACCGAGATTCCCAAGATGTACGCGGCGCTCCTGTTGATCGCGCTGACCGGCGTCGCGATCTTTCTGCTGTTCAACCTGCTCTCACGTCTGCTTCTGGGCCGCTGGCATGCCTCCGAGCTGCGGCCCGGGCCCTGACGCCTCCGACCCCATAGGAGACCGAGATGTCGAGATGGTGCCTGCTGCTCGCCGCGGTCGCCGCCCTGATCCTCCCCGGCACGGCCCCGGCGGACGAGCCCGAGCGGGTCGTGCTCGCGACCAACTGGCGGGCGCAGGCGGCCCAGGGCGGCTTCTACCAGGCGCTCGCCGACGACACCTACCGCGACCTCGGGCTCGCGGTGGAGATCCGCCAGGGCGGGCCGCAGGTCAACAACCGGCCGCTGCTGCCGGCCGGGCGCATCGACTTCCTGCTGACCGGCAACCTGCTGCACGCCTTCGACAACCAAAAGAACCGGGTCCCAACGGTCGTGGTCGCCGCCCTGTTCCAGAAGGACCCGCAGGCGCTCATCGCCCACCCGGGCCAGGGCTACGAGCGCTTCGAGGCGCTGCGCGAGGCCCCGGTGGCGCTGATCGCCAAGGACGGGCAGTTCACCTGGTGGCAGTGGCTCAAGGTGCGCCACGGGTTCCGCGACGAGCGGCTGCGCCCCTACAACTTCAACCTCGGGCCCTTCCTCGCCAACCCGCGCGCCATCCAGCAGGGCTACTCGGTCGCCGAGCCGATCTATGTCGAGCGCCAGGGCGGATTCGCGCCGGTGGTCCACCTGCTCGCGGACCATGGGTTCTCGACCTATTCGACCCTGATCGAGGCCCGCGCGGAGACGGTCGACAAGCGCCCGGACCTGGTCCAGCGTTTCGTCGACGGGTCGATCATTGGCTGGTACAGGTACCTGTACGGCGATCACCGCCCGGCCAACGCGGTGATGCTCAGCGACAATCCCGAGCTGACCGAGGCGGAGCTCGACGCCTCCCGGGCGCTCCTCATCGCACAAGGCATCGTCGATTCGGGGGAAGCGCTGGAGCGCGGCATCGGCGCGATGAGCACCGAGCGTATCCGGGGCTTCTATCAGGAGATGGTCGCCGCCGGGCTCTATCGACCCGGCGACCTGGACCCCGACCAGGTCGCTGCCACCCAGTTCGTCAACAGGGGTGTCGGGATGGGGATGAAGGATCGGCCGGGCGGACGCTGAGTGCTCAGTGGTCCGCGCCCGATGTCGAGGCGACACCCATGCCCCACTCCCCCGGGGGCACCAGGATGTAACCGAAACGCACCGACACCCGGTCGCTGTTTCGGTAGAACGGGGTGAGCAACCCATGTGCACGGTCGCCGATCTCAGCGCCGAAGCGCTCCGCGAGGTAGCGGTGCACGCGCTCCGGCGGTCCCGGGGAGCGGCGGGCGTCCCAGGCGATCAACAGGGGCCGGTCTGTTTGGCCGACGGGCGGCGGGAGCAGGAATCCCGGCACGTATACCGCGCTGTCCGGCAGCTCGCGGGCGAGGTTCCCGGCGAAGTGGGCGTTGTGCGCGACGATCACACCACCCGCGAAGCCTTGCGTCTCAAGGGTGCTCCCAATCTCCGCGAATGGGTAGCTCTGGTTGGGGAGGTCGCCGAACCGGGGGCCGACCAGGACACGGGCGACCGTCACCGCGAGGACCAGCGCCGCGCTCGCGATCGCCAGCCGGACGAACCACCGGACGCGGGCTGCGGGCAGCTCCCGCCCCCGCGCGGAGAGGAAGAAAAAGGCTGGAAAGACAAACAGGTACGGCAGCATCCAGCGCTCGCTGATCCGGCCTACCCCGAGCAGGGTGACGCCCGCCGCGACCCCGAGCGCCAGCACGAGGAGGTACCGCCGCAACAGCCCCGCCGCGCCGGGCTCGCTGCCCCACAGCGAGAGCCCCAGGTAGAGACGGGGGAAGAGGACCAGGTAGACGAGCCAAAGCGGCGTGAGCAGCACTGCGGCCGCCAGCAGCGCCTGGCCGAGACCCTGATACAAGGGGTGGCCCTCGGCGATCTCCAGCTTATGCAGCGAGCCCAGGGCCAGCTCCGGGTGGGTGAAGACCCAATGCGCTTGCGGCGCCACCACCGCCAGGGCGACCGCGATACTGAGCAGCAGGCGCCAGTCGAAGACCAGCCGGCGCCCCTCCGGCGTGAGCAATAGGGCGAGATTGAGCGCGCCGGCGAAGATCACGAAGTTGTACTTGCTGAGCGCCCCCAGGCCCATCACCAGTCCGTACACCAAGTACCAAGCCACCCCGCGGCGCTGCAAGCCGCGGACGATCAGGTAGAAGCTCGCCGAGGCGAGCGTGAGGACCGCGACCGAGTGCGAGAGGTCGCGCTGCGCCTCCCAGGCGATCGAGGCCATCAGGAGCCACGAGAGCGTCGCCAGGACCGCCAGCCGCTCCTCGCCCAGCAGGCGTCGCGAGGCCAGATACATCAGGAGATAGGCGGCGAGCAGCAGGCCGTTCTTGAGCAGCCCGACGGCGAAGATGTTGGCCCCAAGGATCTGGAAGAGGAGGTGCTGGAGCCAGGTGTAGAGCGGCGGCTGGGCGGTGTACCCCCATTGAAAGGTCTGAGCGAGCAGGAACTGCTCGGCCTCGTCGGTCTCTAGCGCGCCGCTCCCGCTGCCGATGAGGACGCGCAGGGTCAGGTGGAGCGCGAAGTAGACGACCAGGGCCCAGGGCAGCCGCTCAAGGACCATCCCCGTCAAGGTCTTTCCGCCGCCCATCGCCCAGCGCGTCAGGGTCGCTCGCTAGCCACCCGCCTTGGCCAGCAGGGCGTTGAGGCGCTTGAGCTCGTTCTCCGCGCGCACCTGCTCGGTGACGTCGTACTGAATCCCCAGGTAGTAGATCAGGTGGCCGTCGGGGTCGTAGAGGGGGCGGATGGTGAACTGGTTGAAGAACAGGGTCCCGTCCTTGCGGTAGTTACGCAGGGTCACGGTCACCGATTTGTGCTCGCGCAGAGCCTCGCGGATGCGCTCGATCTCCGGCTGGTCGCGGTCCTCGCCCTGGAGGAAGCGGCAGTTGCGCCCGATGATCTCGTCGCGGTCGTAGCCGGTGATCAGCTCGAAGGCCTCGTTAGCGTAGACGATGGGGTTGTCCGGCTGGTCGGGGTCGGACAAGGTGATCCCGTTGACACAGGTATCGAGGATCTGGGAGAGCACGAAGGGGATGGTGCCCGGGTCTTTTTCGACGGTGAATTGCATGGGGTCCTCCGAGTGGTCAATGAAAAACTCGCGCGGCGCGGCGCATGGGTCGTCGCGATCAACGCGCAGTGCCGTTCGCGTCCTGCGCCACCTCGCCCTCGACCAGGGCCTTGATGTTGCGCACCACCCGCGCGGCTCCGTCTTGCGCCGCCATGCGGATGAGCTTCTCGAACGGGCGCATGTAGAGCTCGAGCCGCCGCAGCTCGAAGGCGAAGGTCAGGCGAGTCTGCTGGCCGATCGGCGTTACCCGGTAATCGATTCGAAAGAGATCGGAGACCTCCGCGAAGGCGACCCGGGAGGGCGGGTCGAGGACGGTCACCTGGAAGCGGTAGTCGCTGCGCCGCCCCTGGTCGACACGCACCTGACGCGCCTGGGTGCCGACCCGCAGCGGCCCCGGGGTGAGCAGCACGAGGTGCTGAACCTCTGGCGACCAGCGCCGGTAGTTGCGTGCGAAGTCGTCCGCCACGAAGGCATAGACGCGCCCCGCTGGGGCCGCCACCAGGGCGCTTGCCTCGGCTCTGACCATCTCGATCTCCGTCCACGATGCGCTTGGCCTCCCGCGCCTTGTATCCCGGGCGTGCGGCGGCTGCAAGCGGGGCAAGGATAGTGCCGCGGGGCGCTGACCCGATCGGCGAACGTGGACAGGATTTCGTCAGCGCCAGTTGAAAAGCTGTTCAGGAGCCGTCATTCCCGAGGCGTTGGCCGGCGCCACTCGCTCTCGGCACCCCTCCGAGCCACAAGCTGCGCACCCACCCCGGCCGCATCGGAGTCCTGGTCATGCCAAAATCCCCACTCGTTCTTGTCCTAGCCGCCGGTTTCTCGGTCGGGCTGATCTCGGCGGCGGCCTTCTCCTCCTGGGCGCCGCCGAACCGCGGAACGGCCTCCGGGGCCGAGCGTGGACTCCTTGCCGATCCGGCCGACCGCGAGACCAGCATCGCCATCGATCTCGCTGACGGCGATACCCTCGACCGACTGAGCACCGACCTTGCGACCAAGCGCGTCGTCTACGTCGGCGAGACCCACGACCGCTACGACCACCATCTCAATCAGCTCGCCATCATCCGCGGGCTGCACGAGCGAGGGGTTGATGTCGCGGTGGGCATGGAGTTCTTCCAGGAGCCCTTCCAGGCGCACCTTGACCAATACGTCGCCGGTGAGATCCCCGAGAAGGCCCTGCTCAAGCGCACCGAGTATTACGAGCGCTGGCGCTACGACTTCCGGCTCTACCGCGCCATCTTGGAGTATGCCCAGCGCCATCGCATCCCGTTGGTTGCGCTCAACGCCCCGTCCGAGCTGGTCGCGAAGGTCTCACAAGGTGGTCTGGGCGATCTTCCGCCCGAGGACCGAGCCCGTCTACCCGCCGACCTGAGCGACCCCGAGCCGGCCTACCAGGCCCGGCTGCGGCCGATCTTCGAGGCGCACGGCAAGACCTCGGACGAGCGCTTCCGCCGCTTCGTCGAGGTCCAGATGCTCTGGGACGAGCACATGGCGCGGGTCGCCCGCGACTACCTGGTCGAGAACCCCGGCAAGGTGATGGTCGTGCTCGCGGGCTCCGGTCACGTCGCCTACCCCGACGCCATCCCCGGTCGCCTGGCCCGCATGCTGCCTGGTGACCACGCGGTCGTCGTGACCGGCCCCGATGCCCATTTCGACGGGGGCCGGTTCGACGTCAGGCTCGCCGAGCGCGACGCGGACCTGCCGCCCCGTGGCCGCCTGGGGATTGCCTTCACCAACGAGCAGGAGCGGGTGATCCTCACCGGTATCAACCCAGAGGGACCCGCCGCCGCGACCGGCTTGCAGCCGGGCGACCGGGTGCTCAGCATCGCCGGCGAGACCATCACCGGCCCCAACGACATCACGCTCGCCCTGCTCGACCGCGGTCCGGGCGAGCAGGTGTGGGTTGAGATCGAGCGGCCGGGGGAGGGTGGTACCGGCTCTCGCATCGCCGGCGCGGTGACGCTGTTTTAGGACGCGGCCATGCAACCGGCCATGTACTACGACGGAAGCTGCCCGCTCTGCCGCCGCGAGGTGGCCCACTACCGTCGCCTGGACCGCGATCAGCGGGTACGCTGGGTCGACATCAGCCGCGAGCCCGATGCGCTCGACGCCCTTGGGATCGATCTCAGCACCGCGATGCGCCGGCTCCACGCCACCGACGAGTCGGGCCGGCTCGTCTCCGGGGTCCCGGCCTTCGTTGCCATCTGGCGCCAGCTCCCCGGCTACCGGCACCTGGCGCGGGCGGTGGTGGGGCTCGGCCTCACCCCGCTGCTCGACTGGGGCTACAACCGCTTCGCCGACTGGCGCTTCCGCCGGCAGTGCGGGGCCGGGGCTTGCGCCAGCCGCTGAGGGTCGGGAGCACGAGAGGAATCGAGGCGCCTCACCACTCCCGGAGACCGGCCAGCCAGGGCCGCCCCAGGAAGAGATAGAAGGCATCGTTTCCGCCGTCGCCAATGCCGTAGCCGACATAGACCGGTCCGAGAATGGTGTCGGCGCCGAGGAAGAGGCTTCCCCCGTAGCGCAGATCGTCGAAGCCGATATCGTCGCGCTCCTGCCAGACGTTGCCGATCTCGAACGAGCCCCCTGCGTAGGTCCGGACCAGACTGGTTCCCAAATCGCGAAGATAGATCGTCCGGGCAAGGGCCGCGTAGGGTCCCGAGAGATCCCGCTGGTTGAAGCCCGAGAGATTGAGGAAGCCGCCCATCCGGAAGAAGCTCTCCGGCGGCGTCGAACCGCCAATGTTACCGCCCAGGCTGAGACCGCCGAGCAAGCTGTCTCGGCCCCAAGTGCCGGCGCGCAAGAGGCTCAGGCCCGCGAGCTCGTAGTCATTCGACGAGCCCAGCCAATCCCGGGCGATGACCCCGTAGGCGCTGCCGAACCAGCCCGAGCGCGGGAAGTTGAGGCTGTCGAGGGTATCGACGGAGAGCCCGAGCTGGAGCTCTCCGACGTCGAAGGTGTAGGACGGGAAATCCGGCCCGCCCACCTGGACGTCGGCGTCTCCGGCATAGCGGGAATAGCGCAACCCAAGCCGGCCCCAGTTACCCAAATTGCGACCGCCCTCCAACAAGCCGCCCCAGCGCACGACCTGGTACTCGGCCACCGGGGTATCTCCCGAGTCCGAGCCCAAGATCCGGAGGTTGTTGGAGGTCACACCCACGCCAACGTCCAGATACCAGCGCTCCGCGGCGTCCAACGGCTGATAAAGGCCAGTGGTCAGGCCCGGCTCCTCGCCGAGACGCAGGATCGTGCGCCACTCAGCATTCAAGCGGTTAACTGGCGCCATGGTGTAGGCCGCGCCGATGTTAAACATCGAGTCACCGCCACCGCTGGAGGAGAGCTCCAGTCCGCCCTGCAGCGAGCTGGTGCCCCAGGACTTCTGGCGCGCGGTGATGACCACACCGGTCTTGCCATCGCGCTCGATGACCCGGTAGCGCACGCTCTCGAAGTTGTCCTGGTCGACCACCGTCGCGATGTCGCGGTCCAGTACGTCCGGATCGAGCCGATCTCCGGGCCTCAGGCTGATGCGGCCGGTGATCAGGGCGTCGTCGAGCCGCGAGTCGTTCTCGATCTCGACGAAGTCGATGACCGGAAGCGCGAAGTCCGCCTCCCCTCGCGCGGCTTGGTGCGCGGCATACTGCGCCGGCGAAACCCCCAGCCGAGCGAGCTCCGCACGCTTGGCGTCGGCGCCCTGCTCGCCGATGGCGGCCGCCTCGAGCAGCCGGTCGAACTGGCTCGACAGGACCTCGCGCTCCAACGGCGGCACGATCAAGATGTTGCCGATCTCCTCGCGCGTGCGCCTCGGCCCCCCCACGTCGACCGCGATCACGATGTCTGCCCCCATGGCCCGCACCGCGCTCACTGGGAGGTTCATCGCCAGCCCACCGTCCACCAGCAACCGGTCACCGATTTCGACCGGGGCGAAGACCGCGGGCACGGCCATGCTGGCGCGGATAGCGGCGGCGAGGTCGCCCTCGCCGAGGACCACCACCTCACCGGTGACCACGTCGGTTGCCACGGCACGGAAGGGGATCGCGAGCCGGTCGAAGTCCTGCACCTCGGAGGCCGCCAGCGTGTAGCGGCGCAGCGCGAGCTCCAGCGTCTGACCCTGGATCAAGGCGGGGACCAGCTCGACCCGCCGCTCTTTCTCGATCACCCCCGGCCGCCGGTCGATGAGGAAGGTGCGGTCGTCCTGCTTGCGGCGGTAGCGGCGCTCCTCGCGCGGGGGCTTGTCGTCGAAGATCGCAGTCCAGTCGATGTCCTTCATCGCCTGCTCGATCTGCCCGGTCGACATGCCGGTGGCATAGAGTCCGCCGACCACCGCGCCCATGGAGGTCCCGACGATGTAGTCAACCGGGATGCGCAGCTCCTCGAGGCGCTTGAGCACGCCTAGATGCGCCCCACCCCGCGCCCCGCCGCCGCCGAGGGCGAGGCCGATCTTCGGCCGCTCGCCGGCGATGGCGGTGGGCAGGAACAGGATCAAGACGATCAATGCGAGGACGGGAAGCGCCGATGGCAGGCTCCGAGGGGACCGGTTCACAGGCCGACTCCTGGGTTGGGCACACGATGGGCCCCGCGTGCATTGTGCATACAACGGGCAATCTGCCGGGCACCGCCTTTGGGCGGCTACACCACGCGTCGGCCGACGCACGGAGCGGCCGGGAGCGATCGCGTTCTGCCGCTAGCCAGGCGGCACCCCCGAGGCCGCGCACCCCAGGTCGAGTCGGCTCAAGGCCGACGCGCCCGGATGGTGTCGCCCGCCGCCGTGTGGAGCACGAGGGTCCCCTCCGCATCCAGGTCGAAACGCGAGACGGCCTCGAGCAGCCGCAGGTAGCGGCCCTCCTGCTCCATGAGCCCGTCCTCGCAGGCCATCATGGTCGAGGCCATCTGCGAGAGCGTCAGACCCTCACCCGTCAGGGTGTAGGACCCCATGAACCGGTTACACGAGCCTGCGCCGCTCACGCGTCCGTCCGCGCTGAAGGCCAGGGTGACCTTGGACCCGTCGATGATCGGCTGTCCGGCGATCTCGTCGACGGCCCACTCGTCGCCCTGCAACAGGCTGGCCGGGTCGCCGCCGCAGCCCCTGAGCTCATCACCGTCGAGCACAGCGACCACCGTGCGCGGGCGCGGCATGCCGGTCATGGTGTCGGTGCACAGTTGGTCGGCGATGCGCACCTCCAGGGCGCGGCCATCGACGTCGACTCGATAGCGGGTCAATCCCTCGGCGATCTCGGGGGGCGGAAGCGGCGCCGTGAACCGGCGCGCGCCGAGGTCGGTGACTAGGGTCAGCTCGGCGCCGGCGATCTCCAGGGACCAGAAGGGCTCGTTCCCGGTGGCGCGGAATGGGGGCTCCGGCACGGGTTGGCACTCCGGATAGGACTGCCCGCGCACCTCGAGCAGACCCCGGTCGCCCTTGCTCCAGAAGGTCGTGGTCGGATCGTCGACGGCTGTGTACTTGGCCCCGGACGCGGACACCACCGGGCGCATCGCAAAGGACTCGGCCCCAACGGTCAGCCGCAACCCCTCGCCGTCGACGATGACATCGATGCGCTGGTCGCCGCATTGCAGGGTGTCGCCGAAGGCGGCCGGGGCGAGCAGCAGGGCCGTGAGTAGGAGGCTGGTGCGCATCTTGGGGCTCCTATTCATGCGCAGCGGGTGCGATTGCAGAGTCGGGGGCTTTTGCTCGCGCGCGGCCCCCCGTGGCGGCGATGATCCACCGCCGGCCGGGGTGCCACACGCGGTCAACGGTCAGAAGCTGCCGCGCTGGTGCTCGTCGACGAGCACGCCACCCAGTGCACCGACGCCGGCACCGATGAGGGCGCCGCGGCCGGCATTGCCGCTGAAGGAGCCGATAGCCGCACCGGTACCTGCGCCGATGGCGGTGCCGCTGGCGACGCGCGAGCGGGAGGTATCGCCGCACCCCGTGACGGTGAGGGTGAGGGCGGCGGCGGCGATGACGAGTGGGATTGCGATCACTTTCATAGGTCATGCTCCGAACAAGAAATGAAACATCAAAAGTTTGAATTGTCGGCCGTCCCAGGCCTCCGGGCAGGGTCCAGCCGACCTCACTTAATCGTGGTCAGAAGCTCGGCGAGGAACGCATCGTACCGATCGACCGTGATTTGACCCAGGCGTGGATACTCGAAGTCCAAGATGAAATACAGGGTGAGAGAGAGAAGAGCGGCGAAGACCAACATATGCAGCGGGTCTGGCCGACTGTTTGCCGCCTGGGCGTGACCAGCGAGCAGCCCGGCGAGCACGGCGAACCCAACCAGCAAGGCGATCACCGCCTGGTGACCCTTGATGCGGGACGCGGCGAAGCGGCTGTTCGTCAGGTCGAAGCTCTCGTTCATCGGCGGCAGCAGGAGGCTCGCGACCTGCGGGCGGCCGTCGCGCATGGCCGACTCGACGGACTTGCTCCAGATCTCCGCCTCCAGGCCGTGCATCTTTGCGACCAAGGCTGGCATCTGCTCGGGGTCCGTGGAGATCCTGCCCGCCTCGACCAGCCCGGCGACGTACTGGCGGAAGAGGTCGCGGATCGGCTCCTGGTCGGGGGCCGGGAGGAGGTCGATCCGCATCCAGGTGGTCCCCAGCGCGTTGACCTGCTGGACGATCAGGTCGCGGCGATGCTCGAAACGCGAGGCGGCGCCGGTGAAGGTGAAGGCGATCAGCAGGCCGAGCAGGGCGAATACCGCGCCATCCACGGCGCCGAACCCGGCGGTCTCCTCCTTGGCCAGCCTCGCGAGCCGCCGGCGGCCGATCCAGAGCCCGATGACCTGCGCCAGGATGAGGGCCAGGAAGAGAACGGCCGCAAGGACGGCCGCCTGAGCAAGGGGATTCACGACATCGAGCTCCGGGGATACGGGGCGGCGAGGATGCGGCTATTCGGATTCCACCTTGGCGAGGGCGTCCCGCAGCGCGCCGAGGATGAGGGTCTTGGCCGCCTGCTCGTCGAGCTCCGGAACCTCCCAGCCCATGATGCGGCAGTACTTCTTCACCAGGTGCCGGAGGTCGTCGTCCAGCTCGGCGCGATAGCGCGCCATCTCGATCTGCTCGATGCTCGCCATGGGGGTCTCCGTTAGAAACGAGCGGGGCTGCGGATCGTCGCCTCCACGAGCTGCACGCTACACCAGCGCCTCCCTGGCCACAAGCTCCCGCGGGTTACCGAAAATTAATGGGGTGTTAAGCCTGCCGCAAGGCGCCTTGAGGCACAGTTCGCGGCACTGGCCTCAGGTCCAGCGCCGCCCTTCGCGGGAGACGCGGTCGGACAGGGCCGACACCGGCAACAACCCTTCAAGTAGGAGCTGATCCGTGACCCAGCCAAACCCGTCAATGAAACCGAGCCACCCGACCCAGCGCCGTACGTTGATCGCCGGGGCCGTCGCCCTGGCCCTCGCCGCCGGCGGCGTCGCCCTGGCGCAGATCCAATCCCCGCAGGCGGCAGCCGCACCCTCCAGCACGCCGACCGCTACGGTCCCCTACAAGACGCCGGTGGCGATGCCGAGCTTCGCCGACGTGGCGGAGCGGGTCACCCCCGCCGTGGTCAACGTGACCACGGTCTCCAGCACCAACACCCCGGTCTTGCCCCGGGGTCACCACGGCATACCGCAGGACGGGCCCATGGGCGAGCTCTTCAAGCGCTTCTTCGAGCAGCCCGGGCTCAACCTCCCGCAGCGGGTGCAGGCCGCGGGGTCCGGGTTCCTCATCGACCCGGAGGGGTACATCGTCACCAATCATCACGTGGTCGAGGGGGTCAACGAGGTGACGGTCACCCTGAGCGACGGGACCAAGCACAAGGCGCAGGTCGTCGGTCGCGACGACAAGACCGATCTCGCGCTGCTCAAGGTCGACGCCGGGCGCCCCCTGCCCTTCGTCGAGCTCGGCGACTCCGGCGCGACCCGCGTCGGCGACTGGGTGCTGGCGGTCGGCAACCCGTTCGGACTCGGCGGCTCGGTGAACGCCGGCATCGTCTCGGCGCGCGGGCGCGACATCAACTCCGGCCCCTATGACGACTACATCCAAATCGACGCCCCGATCAACCGCGGACACTCCGGCGGGCCATTGTTCGACGCCTACGGGCGGGTGATCGGGGTCAACACCGCGATCTACTCGCCGACGGGCGGCAACGTCGGGATCGGCTTCGCCATCCCGGCCGAGACGGTGCGCTCGGTGGTTGCCGACCTGCGTGCCCACGGACGGGTCGAGCGCGGCTGGCTCGGTGTGCAGATCCAGCCGATCACCGAGGAGCTGGCCGCCGGGCTCGGACTGACCGGCACCCAGGGCGTACTGATCGCCGACGTGCTGCCGCAGGGCCCGGCCGCCGGCTCGCAGCTCCAGGCCGGCGACGTGATCCTCGAGGCCAATGGTCAGTCGATCAAAGACTACAAGGACCTCCCCAAGATCGTCGCGGCGACCAAGGCCGGGACACCGATGCGGCTCGAGGTCGTCCGCGCGGGCCAGCCGCTCGCGATGACCGTCACCATCGGTCGCATGCCAGACGAGGAGCCGCTCGCCGAGGCCGAGACCGCCCCCGCCGGAGAGGCGGAGCAGCCGCGGCTCGGGCTCTATCTGGCCCCGCTGACCCCGGAGCTGCGTGAGGAGCGGGTGCTGGGCGACACGAGCACTGGTGTCCTGGTCGCCCGCGTCGAGCCGGGGAGCCCCGCGGAGCAGGCCGGCATCGAGGCGGGGAGCCTGATCTCGATGGTCGGCGGCGAGCGGGTGAAGCGCCCGGCGGTCCTGCTGCGCATCGAGAAGGACGGTAAGCCCATGTTCATCGCCGTGCCCCTCTCGGCCTGAGACCCCTCGGGCCTGCCTTCCCCGGGCGCCGCGAGCCTGCTCGCGGCGCCCGGCGCTTTTTGGCGCGCGGCTCACACCCACATCCACCATCATCCGCATTGATTTGCGGACGTATTTCGTTTTCTGGATGATTGCTCGGATGCGTGTCCTGCTGATCGAAGACGACCGCCAGATGGCGGACTATCTGCGCAAGGCCCTGTGCGAGGTCGGCGCGGTCGCCGATCACGCCGCGGACGGGCGCGAGGGGCTGCTGCAAGCGGCGAGCGCCGACTACGACGTCCTCATCGTCGACCGCATGCTGCCCGGTCTGGACGGCCTGGCGATCGTGCGCACGCTGCGCGCCTCCGGCAACGGCACCCCCGTGCTCATCCTCTCGGCCCTGGGCGAGGTCGACGACCGGGTGCAGGGCCTGCGCGCCGGCGGCGACGACTACCTGGTCAAGCCGTTCGCCTTCTCCGAGCTGCACGCCCGGCTGGAGGCCTTGCTGCGCCGTGGCAGCGGGGAGACCCCCGAGACCCGGCTGCGGGTCGCCGACCTGGAGCTCGACCTGCTCAAACGCGAGGCGAGCCGCGCCGGGCGCCCGATCCAGCTCCAGCCGCGGGAGTTCCGCCTGCTGGAGTATCTGATGCGCCACGCCGGACAGGTGGTCACCCGCACCATGCTCCTGGAGCAGGTCTGGGACTACCACTTCGACCCCCAGACCAACGTCATCGACGTGCACATGAGCCGCCTGCGCGGCAAGGTCGACCGTGACTTCGATACCCCCCTGCTGCACACGGTACGCGGCGCGGGTTACATGATCCGCGAGCCATGACGGCCCCTGACGGCACCCTGCGGCCAGGACCAACGGAGCCGCGGGGGCGGGCAGCGCGGGTCCTGGCGAGCTCCAGCTTCCGGCTGGCGCTGCTCTACGTGGTCCTGCTCGCGACCTCGGTGTCCATCCTGCTCGGATTCATCCACTGGATGACCGCCGGCTACATGGACCGCCAGACCGACGCCACCATTGCCGCCGAGATCCAGGGACTCGCCGAGCAGTACCGCCGTCGCGGGCTGCGTGGGCTCACCGCGCTGATCCAGGAGCGGGTCGCGCGCGACCCCGCCGGCAGCAGCGTCTACCTGCTGGCCGACAAGGACTTGAGCCCCTTGATCGGCAACCTCGACCGCTGGCCCGCCGGCTCCCCGGATAGCGAAGGCTGGGTGCGCTTCCGGCTGCGGGAGCGCGGCCCGGACCGTAGCGAGGAGCACGCCGCGCGTGCCCAGGTCTTTCGGCTTGAGGGGGAGCTGCGCCTGCTGGTGGGGCGCGATGTGCGCGAGCTGGAGGCCACCCGTGCCCTGATCCAGAACGCCCTGACCTGGGGTCTGGCGCTGACCGCCGCGCTCGCACTGATCGGCGGCTGGCTGATGACCGGCCGGGTGGTCCGACGCATCGAGACGATCAACCAGGCGAGCCGCGACATCATGGAGGGCGACCTGTCCCGGCGTATCCCGGCGGACGGCAGCGGCGACGAGTTCGACCAGCTCGCCGCCGGGCTCAACCGGATGCTCGCCCGCATCGAGGTCCTGATGGCCGGGGTGCGCCAGGTCTCCGACAACATCGCCCACGATCTGCGCACCCCGCTCACCCGGCTGCGCACCAAGCTCGAGCTCCTGCGCGCCGAAATCGAGACGAGCCTCGGCCCGGGCCACCTCGCGAGCACCGCTGCGGAGGAGACCATCGCCGACGCCGAGGAACTGCTCACCACCTTCAACGCCCTGCTGCGGATCGCGCGCATCGAGTCCGGCAGCCAGCGCGCCGCCTTCACCGAGGTCGATCTGACCCCGCTGGCCGAGGACGTCGCCGAGCTCTACGAGCCGGTGGCGGCCGAGAAGGGCCAGACGCTGAGGGTCGCCTCAGCGGGGCCGGCGCCCGTCGTCGGCGACCGGGACCTGCTCTTCCAGGCCCTGAGCAACCTGGTCGACAACGCGGTGAAGTACACCCGGGAGGGGGGGAATGTGACCCTTTCGGTTTCCGCAACGCCGTCGGCGGTGGAGATCGAGGTTGCCGATACGGGTCCGGGTATTCCGCCCGAGCTGCGCACCGAGGTCTTCCGCCGCTTCTTCCGCGCCGACAACAGCCGCTCGACCCCCGGCAGCGGACTCGGGCTCAGCCTGGTCGAGGCGGTGGTGACCCTGCACGGCGGCACCGTCGCGCTCGACGACAACCGACCGGGACTGCGGGTGCGGGTGGAGATTCCAGAGAGCCGCCCCAGCGCCGCGGGTGATCGCGAGACCGGTCGCGCGCTCGCCAGCGCGACGGATGCTTCCCTCCATTCCCAAGCCCCGCGACGCTTGAGAATGGCGGGGCATCCCTGCCCCGTACGCGCAGCTCGCGTTCTTGGAGAGTCCGTCACTCCTCCGGTGGGCCGCCGAACTCCACCTGGAACACGTCGGCCTTGGGTGTCGTCGCCGCGTCCCGCCGCTGGGTCCCCGGCATGATCGGGAACAGCGGGTCGAAGTCGACTAGGGTGGCAGCGAGCTGCCCCAGGATCGCGGCATTGCCCTCAACCTTTGCGGTGCCGTCCCCGATCAGCTCGGCCATGGTCTTGACGCCCATCATCGCCAGCTCCAGGTCGGCGCGGTTGATGGTGAGGGTCAGATCCGGGTTGGCCGCCTGGAAGCCCTGGATGTTGGTCAAGGTGGCGTTCTTCAGCTCGACCGCGAACTGCTCGCCGTTGTCCGGGGTGATGAGGTTCATCGTGGGCTTCATCCCCTCGGCCTTGCGGCTGTCCATGCGGATGCGGAGGAAGTCGAGGAACTGGCCGGTCGTCATCGCACGAATGGTGTCCGGGCTCGATGAGCTGGCGGTCGCCGCCGTCGGAATGTCGTTGCGCAGCTCGTAGGCGGCGGCCAGGAAGCTGTTGCGCAGGCCGGGGTTCTCCTGCCGGTAGCCGATCTGCTCGAAGGCGTCCGCGAGCAGGTCCTTGCCCGCCCGGTTGCCCGGCTCGGCCTGCACCAGCCTGTTCAGGATCTCCGTGGCGTGGAGATACTTGCCCTCAGCGATCAGGCCGCGTCCGCGCTCCATGATCGTCTCGGCCCCGCCCATCATCTCCACGTACAGGGGGGCGGAGTCCTCCGGCGACAGCGGGATCAGGTTGGTCGGGTTGCCATCCCAGTAGCCGAGGAAGCGCTGGATGACGCCGCGGCTGTTGTTCTCATAGGAGCCGTGGTAGCCGCGGTTGTACCAGTTCTGTTGCAGGCTCTTCGGCGGCTCATAGACGTTGTGGATCTGGTTGATGGTCACGCCCTGGTTGGCCAGGTGCAGCACTTGGTTGTTCAGATTCGCGTACATGTCGCGCTGCGCCCGCAGCACTTGCTGAATGCGCTCATTGCCCCAGCGCGGCCAGTGGTGTGAGGCGAACATCACCTCGGCCTCTTGGCCGAAGCGGTACAGGGCCTCGTTGATGTACTTCGACCAGTTCAGCGCATTGCGCACCGGGGCACCGCGCAGGGTGTAGATGTTGTGTAGCCCCGCCGTCACGTTCTCGGCCATCCACAGCGCCTTGCTGTCTGGCAGGTAGGTGTTCATCTCCACCGGCGCCTCGGTGTCGGGGGTGTTCTGGAAGATCATGCGCAGCCCGTCGACCATCACCTCCTCGATCGGCTCCTTGATCAGGCGCGTGGGGGCGATCAGCCCGACCGAGCCGGCCGACACGGCGTGGCCGAGTCCCTGAGTGACGTAGCCGAAGGGGCTGCGGGGCAGGAGCAGGCCATACTGGTAGAACAGGCGGCGGTTCATCGCATTGCCGGCGTAGACGTTCTCCGAGACCAGGTGATCCATGAAGCCGTCGGGCGCGATGACCTGCACCCGTCCTGAGGCCACGTCCTCGTCGGTGATCAGGCCGCGCACGCCGCCCCAGTGGTCGGCATGGTTGTGCGAGTAGATCACTGCGGTGATCGGAAGCCCCTCGCCGACGTGCTCCTGCAGCAGCTCCCAGGCGGCCCGCGCCGTCTCCGCAGTGACCAGCACGTCGTAGGCGATCCAGCCGGTCTTGCCGCGGATGAAGGTGATCTGGGCCAGATCCAGGCCGCGCACCTGGTAGACCCCGGGAACGACCTCGTACAGCCCGTAGTTCTGATTCAGCTTCACGATCCGGTGCAGGGAGGGATGAACGCTGTCGAACTGATCCTGTTCATCGATGAAGTTGAACTGATCCATGTCCCAGGCCGTATGGCCGGCATCCGCGAGCGGCTGGGCGCCCAGGGAAGTCCCACAGGCGGCCGTGCGCCTCGGGCTGCCTGCTTGCAGTTCGCTCAAATGAGCGTACTCTTTGTTTCAAACGATGTGTCTGCAGGTGCAAACCACGATGAACGCCTTTGCGCGACGCTATGTCCCCGAAGAGATCCGGGAGCTCGACGATCGACGAGCCGGCCAAGCGGCGGACGATCCGCTTTCGCTGATGGGCCTGAGCGCTGGGCTGGATAGCGACGCGGTCGCACTGGTGCGCAGCGGATTGCCGACCACCGTGATCGAAGGGCTCGCCAGGTCGTTGGACACCAGCCAGCGGAAGCTTCTCGCGGCCTCGGCCATCGCACCGGCAACACTCACGCGCCGGCGTAATGCCGGAGGCCGTCTAACTCCGGCGGAGAGCGACCGCGTCTACCGGATCGCCGATTGTCTCGCCGCTGCGATCCGGCTCTTTGAGGGTGACCAGGACGCGGCGCGGGGCTGGCTCATGGAGCCCGCCCAAGCCCTGGGCGGCGCGACGCCCTTCGCCTATCTTGCCACGGAGGTCGGCGCGACCGAGGTCCGCCGACTGATCGGGCGACTGGAGCACGGTGTCTATTGCTGATGCTCGCCTATCGCCTGGTCAAGGAGCGCTGGGCGGAGAGCGCGCTCGACGGCAGCGGGGCCAAGGCCTACGGAGGCCGGTGGAACAGCCCCGGCACCGCCATCCTCTATGCCTCAGAGAGCATCGCGCTTGCCGCCTTGGAGCTGCTGGTACACCTGCATCGCGGCCAGGTCCTCGGGAGCTACCGGCTGTTCACCCTGACCATCCCCGATTCGTCGGTGCAGCGGCTTGACGCCGCCGATCTGCCCCTAGACTGGCGCGCCGATCCGCTCCCTGCGAGCACGGCTCGACTCGGCGATGGCTGGGCCGCCTCCGCTCGATCACTGGCGCTCCTCGTGCCAAGCGTGATCATCCCACGGGAGCACAACCTGCTGGTCTCTCCCGCCCACCCCGACTTTGCCGCCATCGCCGGGGGCGCCGCGAGCCAGCCCTTTGGCTTTGATCCGCGGCTCGCCTAGGCGTTTGATGCCGGCAGAATCTGAGTGTCGGATCACCCCGACTGGCCGGTCGCGTTGAGCGGCTCCGCGGTTCGCTACCCCTTTCATCGTCGCCAAGAGGTCCGAGCCTCCAGCTCCACGCAGTCGTCTTTGAAGGTGGCGGCGAAATCAGGCGCGCCGGCGAGCGCTCCGGCCGAGGCGAGCGAGCGCCACCACGAGGTCAGGAATCCGTTGCTTTGCGGCCAGTCTTGAGCAGTGGTCTGGCCCAAGGGGAGATCGATTACCCGCACCACCTTCGCCCGGCGTGCCGCGTCGGGCAGGATCTTGGTCAGCCGGTGGGCGACTGCTCGAAGAACCGGGGGTTCCAGCAGTGCCCCTCGCGCCCGGGAAGAGCGCGGGATCGAGGATGTCCATCGCCACCAGGTCGTTGAAGAAGTGCGTGCCGAGTGAGACGTCGGGGATCAGATCCTCGCGCATGGCGATGATCCCGCAGAGCTCCGCCATTCGTCGAGGGGCGCCAGCCCCGGCGCTCGATGCCCGCGTCGACTTCGAGGGGCGCGAGCCCAGTTGCTCGATCCGGGGAGGCAGGGGCAGCGGATCCTTGAGAGGCGCAGCGCGGCCGTGGCTCGCTAGAGACCAGGCGCAAGGCGGCAGGCTCGATTCCGGCCGACCCTAGCGGAGACGCAGCCCGGCGCCCGCCGCGAGGGCGCGTCGGATGGCATCCAATGTCGGCGGGCTCTTCGCCAGCGGGGTGGTGCTACCGCCCGCGGGTGAGCACGAAATAGATCTTTCCGTTCGGCGTGCGGAACCGGTAGCGGACGCGGTTTTGGGGGGTTTCCGAGTTGGTCAGGCGCAGGAAGACATCGTCGAAATACTCCGGGACCTCCAGGCTGAAATTGTGGAAGTTGCGGGTCCGGTTCACTGGCGTGGCGTCGACCAGGCTCACGCGGGTGTCGTCCGCCTCCATGAGGTCGAGTAGGCCCTCCACCTCGTCAACCAGCTCGGCATCGGCCTTCGAGAGCGTGCTCTCACCCAAACGCCGCTCCCGATTGATGATCCGAGCGACCAGCAGTGCGCGGTCGTTAGAGGAGACGTAGACCGTGGTGTTGCGCACTACGCCCGCCAGGTCGCCCTTAAATTCACGATTGAACCGCCCATAGTCGACGTCGGGGGCGGTGAGCACGAGCTCGTCGACGCTCGGACCTTTGGCCAACAGCTCTTGGTCTGCGGCGAGCGCGCTGACCGCATCCACCGCCACCTGGCCACCGAGGCTGTTGGCGACCAGCCAGAGCCGCTCCGGCTGGACCTCGCGAACGATCAGTCGCACGGTGTCGGCCAGGTCCTGCGCCGATGCCTTCGCCACCTCGCGTGCCCGCCGGTAGCCACGCAGCGAGTCGCCCTGATTGCCCGGCCAGTCGAACACCATGACCGGGGCGTTGATGTCCAGGATGTGGGCAAGGAAGGCCGTCGCCCGCAACGCGAGGTTGAAGTCGGTGCGGTACCCGTGCACCAGGAGTAAGAGGGCGCGGTGGGGCGAGGCCTCGACCATCGCGCGCGCCTGGGCGACGAAGTCGGGCGGCTCCAGGGTATGGACGTTGCGGATCTGGATCTCCTCGTCGAGGAACCAGCGACTGGTATCCAGCCACATCCCGAGGCCGAGGCTCGGCTCGATCTCGGTGTCGAACGACCCCAGCTCGAGCCGGTCCGCCCGCGTGGCGGTGAACCGCTCCGCGAGCGGACCCTCCACCCGGCCCGACTCGCGGTTGGTGACGAAGAAGAAGCGGTAGACGCCGTCGTCGCCGACCTTTGCCACCTGCATCCGCCGGAACTGGAAGCTCTCGGCCCGCTCCAGCGCGGCCGTCGTACCGAGGAAATAGCCGTAGGCCCCCAGCCCCGCCAGGACGAGGAACGCGGCCGCGAGGACCCAAAGGAGCTTCTTGGTCTTTCGCATCATCGGTCCCTCCTTCGGGTGAGCCCGCTCAGGGCCCGGTTTGCTCAGCCGGCGTGGCCAGGATCTCCCAATAGGGGAGGCCTTCCTCAAGGCCGGGGCGCAGCCCCGTGCGCTCCCCCGCGCGGGTGCCGCTCACGAGCAGCCGCCGCAGATCGGCGAGCACCGCTGGATGCCGGTAGAAATACTCGTGACCCAGGACTTGATAGCGCATCGCCGGGGTGACGTCGATCGTCTCGACCCCGGCGACCAGGGTGCGCAGATCCCCACCCTGGCCCAGGCGCGGGAAGCCGTGCAATTGTTCCGACACCTTGAGCGGGGCGTCGTTTTCCGAGGCGTAGACGGTGATCGCGCGGACCATCGGGCTGAGCCGCGGCACATGCGCGGCGAAGGCCTGGGCGTCAAAGTCCGGCGCGAGGAAGACCAGCTCGCCGGCCACGACGCTTGGGGTCGTCCCCAGCCATTCGAGCGCGAAGATCAGGCCGCGCGTGCCCAGGCTGTGGGCGACCAGGTGGGTCTTGTCCGGACCGACGAGCCGGCTCACGCGGTCGATCGCTTCGGCGATCCAGGGCAAGCTCCATTCGACGGCCGCCTGGTCGCGGGAGTACTCGAGCGGCCGGCCGCTCGACGGCCAACTGACCATCAGCACCACCGCCTCGCCGTCGAGCACCCGTTGCAGCTCGGCCGCCATGCGGCAAGCGCGCTCGAAGTCGTTGCTGTAGCCGTGAATGAAGAGGACCACTGATCCGGTGCTTGCACGCACGCTGGCCTTGCCCAGTTCGCCCCAGAAGGCCGCCGGATCGGGCTCCGCACTGATGTGGATCCGCTTGGTCGCGCTTGGGAGATAGAAGGGCAGGCTTGGCGCCAGGTCCGCGACCACCGGGATGGGTGTGAACTGGACCTCGCAACGACCCTGGCGCGGCGTACCGCGCCCCGCCCCGTATACCGGGCCGTTCGCACCCTCGCCATCCAGGGTCCGATTGGTCAGGTAGCGCACGCCGACGCTGAGCGGCGCCGCCTCGCGCTCGGCGGACACCGAGGGCACAGGCGGGCCCTCCCCCGCGCCGGCCCCCGAAGCCAGGATCAGGGCCAGGACGGCACCCCAGCGCGCGAGGCGCCCTGGCGCCGATCGAGCCGCCCCAGTGGGGACCAGCGCCCTAGCTGGTCGCTGCTGCCCGCCGGCGCCCAGCGCGCGCGCTGTTTTAGGCAAGGTCCTTGCTGAGCTGAGAGCTGCGGAAGAGCAGCCAGAGCCCGAGCACCAGCACGATGATCTCGGCGGCGAGCGTCAGCAGCAGCGCCATCAGGCTCAGCATGTCGACCGCCGAGACCCAGCTCGCGGGTGCCACGCCGGCGGCCTGGACGACGGGGACGCCACCCTGCGGCGCCGACAGGAAGTAGAAGAGGAGGTGGCCCACCTCGATCTTCATCACCACCAGCGACACCAGGACGCCGAGGCTGCTCGCCATCAGACCGGTCCAGACGGTCCTGATGAGGCTGGACTGGCTGGGCCTGGCGGCCGGATCGGCCAGGGTCGCACCCAAGCGGATGTAGCGCCAGAACCAGAAGGTGGTGAAGATGAGGATCAGCAGGCTCGCCAGCACCAGGTACTCGACGACCGGCAGCCCCGCACGCGGCCCGACCGGCGACCGCGCGAACATGAAGTTGTAGCCCATCAGGACGATCGGGATCGATCCCAGGATGACCTGCACCCAGAACCCGAGCTTCCCGGAGCGGGTAAATGCCTTGGCGAGACTGCCGGCCGTCGGCGACTGCAGAGGGTCGATGATCTTCTTCAGCATGGTGGCCCCCACCTCGTTTGGTGATACCGATAGCCGAGCACCCCCGCCACCGGTGCGAGTCGGGCGCCAGGCACTCTGTCCCCAACCTCCCAGGCATTCTCGCTCCGACGCCGCGTGTTGCGCTAGTCGCGATTCCGGGAAGATACTCGGCTCCCATCGTGCTGGAGACAAAGGGCGCCGGGGATGTTACCTAAAGGGACTCGGCGCGGCCGGCTGGTCGCCGTCCTCATGCTCATGCCCGCCCTGTCGGCGCCCGGCGGCGCCGGTGACCTGCTGGGCAGCGTCAAGGCCCGCGATGCCCGGTGTTTCGGGGTGAGCGAGGGCCTCCCCGGCTTCTCGGAGCCGGAAGCTGCGGGACACTGGCGCGGGCTCGATCACCCCAGTGTGTCCCAAGCTGCACGGGCCGGCCTGGCCGCCTCGACGGCTGTCAGACTCTACCGGACTGCGCTGGACTAAACCTACCAGCACGGCGGAACCATCGGGCGGCAATGCGACCCTGATCGGGGCCTTGGCCAACCTAGTGAGCGTCGGGACCTGTGCGTCGCTCGGCAAGCACGTCGGCTTCGTGCACTTCCCCCGCTTCGGGCTGCCGATTACCCCGGAGCGGCTTGTCGTCGGCGCGGTCTCGGTGATTGGTTTGACGCTGATCCTCTAGCCGTCGAGCGGGGGCCGCAGAAGAGCGCGGCCGACGGCGGCAATCGCCGGGTCTTCGGCAGTTCCTTAAGACGTTTAATCAGGAGGCACCCATGTCCGTCTTTCTCGAGGTCAACCACCTCACCGTCTACCGCTACGCGAACCCGGTCGAGTTCGGCGTGCACAAGGTGATGTTCCGACCCCGTGCGGCCCATGACATCCACATCGTCCGCGCCAGCCTCGAAGTCTCGCCCTTCGCGCGTACGCACTGGGTGCACGACGTCTTCTCAAACTCGGTCGCGGTGGTCGAGCCATTGGAGCCGGCCACCGAGCTGCGCTTCGACGCCCGTTTCATCGTCGAGCACTATGGGGTGCGCAACCTGGAGCTGCCGATCGCCCCGGAGGCGGAGAACTTCCCCTTCGAGTACAACGCCGACGACAAGCTGGCCCTCTCGCCCTATCTGCCGCTGCAGTACCCGGACGACGCCGGGGTCGTGGGCGAGTGGGTCAAGCAGTTCCTGCCCGCACGCGGGATTACCGGCACCCGTGCCCTGCTGCGCAACATCGCCGAGGGCGTCCGCAACGACCTGCAATACTCCGCGCGGGAGGCCACGGGGACCCAGCGTCCGGCGGAGACCCTCTCACTGCGCGGCGGCACCTGCCGCGATTACGCCCTGCTGATGATCGAGGCCGTCCGCGGGCTCGGGCTCGCCGCACGCTTCGTCTCCGGCTACCTCTACGACAAAGCGCTCGACAGTGCGCCGCCCGCCGAGCTTTCGAGCGGCCTGCAGCAGGGGGTGCGCCAGGCCGAGAGCCTGGACGCCGGTACCGACGTCCTAGGCGCCGGTGCTACCCATGCCTGGCTGCACGTCTACCTCCCAGGCGCGGGCTGGGTCCCCTTCGACCCGACCAACATGCTCTTCGGCGGCACCGATCTCATCCGCGTTGCCTACACCCGCACCCCCGAGCAGGCCGCGCCGGTGTCAGGGAGCTGGTTCGGCGACGCGAGCGACTACTTGGGGATGACGGTGCAGGTGAGCGTGCGCCAGGTGGACGCTGCGACGGCGGGCGACAGCACCGACGACCCGTCTGGCGAGCCCTAGGACCGCCGAGGCGCGTCCGCCGCCGCTGCCGTCAGAAGCGGCCGCTGACCATCAGCCCGACCATCGCCGCGGGGTCGCGGTCCTCATCGTAGAGTCGCCGGCCATCTTCATCCTCGACGCGCAGGTTCGATGCCAGGGCGACGCCGGCGTAGAGACGCAGGCTGAGACCCTCGGAGAGCTCGCGACCGAGGCTCGCGAGGACAGGGACGGCCCGGTGCTCACCGACACCGCCGGGGAAGGGCCCGTCGCGATCGAGTCGGAAGCGATCGGAGCGGTAGGCGGCGCCGATGCCGAGCTCCCAGCCCGAATCCAGCCGGTATCTGAGCTCAAGCCCGGCCGGTCCGGAGGGACCGGCCGGCGAGGGGTTGGACAGGCGCAGCCGATCGCTGATGCGCCAGTCGACCAGGATGAACGGGAAGGCGCTGGTCTCCTCGATGCGGTAATAGACCCCCACGCCCAGCCCCAGGGTGAGGTCAGGACGCACGGCACGCGCTGCCGTGAGGTTGGCCCCGTACTCGAGGGCGTCGGAGAAACGCGCGCCGGATTCCCCGGCGTATTCGACCGTAGGCGTGAGACCCCACCGCCAGCCGCCGTCGGTCGTCACGGTATAGGGAACGGACAGACCGACCCGGTAGACCTGGCCCCAGGGATCGGCGCCACCGAAGCCCGCCAGATCGTCGAAGCGCCAGTCCTGGTAGTCGAAGTTGAGCCGCAAGCCCAGCGCCGAGCGGGAATCGAGCGACCACAGGCGGCCGAAGGACGCCAGCACGCCGGCATATCCTGCCTCGCCACCGGCGTCGAGATCGCTGTCGAACTGGTAAATGGGGACGAGGGAATAGCTGCTCGTCATCGCCGCGAGGGCCGGTGTCGCCAGGCATCCGCCGGCCAACAACAGGCCGGCGAGTCGCGAAGACGGCGCATTGGGTCTAGGCATCGGGGGGCTCTCCGGTGGGGGCAAATGGACGGGGAAAACAGAAACGCGGTGAGCGTATCACCCCAGCGCGGCGGCCGAAACGTCGCGTCCACAACCCGGGCCGCTTTCGCGGGACCTCGAGT
Source organism: Chromatiaceae bacterium (assembly GCA_025458165.1). Taxonomy (GTDB): domain Bacteria; phylum Pseudomonadota; class Gammaproteobacteria; order Chromatiales; family Chromatiaceae; genus JALOTB01. The sequence continues at coordinate 35,979 of JALOTB010000072.1, forward strand.
CCGCGTGCTACCCCGAGCCGGTGACCGCGAACGAGTCCCGGCGCGGCAAGCACGGCCGCGAGCCGCCTCGACGACAGGTCCCGAGTGGATGGCCGGTGACGCTGAGCATGGCGCTTCCGGCGTACATCGGCGCTGGACCGATTTAGTGCCATCACAAAAGTCTGTTATAAGGGCACCTTGAAAAATTCAAGGTGCCCGTGCGGCGCCGGCACGTGCCGCCATTTTCAGGTGCCTAAGCATCTGAAAAGGAAGCGAAGTGGAAATCGCATTTTTCGCTTCGCGTCGTGGACAATCCCAGCGATGGGATTTTTCGAGGTCCCCATTTGAGTTGGTCTCGCCGATCGTTCGGGAGCGCATCCAATTGAATGCTGACACGGCCTTTAGCCCCCCCGCGCGTGCCCTGATCGCCGCCGCGGCCCTGGTCATCGTCATCGCAGGGGTCCAGTCGGCCGCCTCGGTGGTCGCAACCGTGCTGCTCGCGGTCTTTATCGCCGTGGTCGCCAGCCGGCCCTTGCGCTGGCTGCGTCGGCACGGCTGGCCGAAATGGCTCGCCTTCGCGGTAGTGATCTTCCTACTGGTCGATTTCGGCAGCCTGTTCGCGCTGCTCGCGACTGGGGCCATCGAAGGGTTTCGCGACAACCTGCCCAGCTATCAGGAGCGGCTCGTCCTGTTAAGCCAGCAGGTCGGCGGATGGCTCGAGGGCATGGGTCTCTCGGACTCGCGCGAGGCGGTCCCGGCGGTGATCGATCCGGCCGGGGCGATCGCGATGGCGCGTCGGATGGCATCGAGTGTCGGCGGGCTCTTCGCCAACGGGGTGCTGGTGCTGCTCACCGTCGCCTTCATCCTGCTCGAGGCCTCGACCCTGCCCGCCAAGCTCAAGCTCGCCCTGCGCTTCGACGAGCAGGCCAATGCGCGCGTCGCGCAGGTGTTCGACGCGATCAACCGCTACATGGTGATCAAGGCCCTGACCAGCCTCGGCACCTCGGTGGCCGCCTTTGCCTGGCTGAGCCTGCTCGGGATCGACTTCGCCGTGCTCTGGGGTCTGCTCGCCTTCGTCCTCAACTTCGTCCCCTTCGTCGGCTCCTTCCTGATGGCGATCCCGCCGGTCCTGGTGGCCCTGGTCCAGACCGACATCCAGACCACCCTGCTGGTCGTGCTCGGCTACCTGGTCATCAATATCGCTATCGGCAATATCCTGGAGCCGCGCATCATGGGACGCGGGCTCGGCCTCTCGGTGCTGGGTATCTTCCTGTCGCTGCTCTTCTGGGGCTGGGTGCTGGGACCGGTGGGGGTATTCCTCTCCGTCCCGCTGACCATGGCGCTCAAGGTGGCGTTCGAGGCGAGCCCGCACACCCGTCCCATCGCCATCCTGCTCGGCCCGGAGATCGCCCAAGCCAGGCCCGACGAGCCCGAGGCGTCGGCGGAGGGCGACGCGCCCGAGCCTCGCGCGGGTGATGACGGATTTGGGTCCGCTGATGAACGCAGATAGGCGCAAACGAGGCCGGGCGTCACCCTGAGACTGGGAGTCGGAAATCCGCCGACCCGTGATCTTGCCGGGCGATCTTTGCTCGTCGCCCGGCGGAAGGGCAGGTCGTTCGCTCATCCAGCCTCCCCCGGTCAGCGGGCAATTCCAGGCGACCTCGAAACACGTCTTCGCTCGCATTTTTCGAGACGCGAAGCGAGAAACCCGATCTCCGCTTCGCCGATTTTTCGCCAGGATGGCCAATAATCAGCGCCTCCTGAGAAGTCCTGTTATCCGCGACGGCCATTTCCGCCACCCAGCGCCCCGCGGCCCCTGGGTTCGCCGCGGCCTCGGGTGGAGTAGACTGTCGCCCGCACTCCAACTGCCGATCCGCTAGCCATGCCAGCCGATACCCTGACCCTGGTGCTCGCCACCGGGCGGGGCGAGGGGCTCGGCCCCCTCACTCTGCACCGGGCCAAGGCCGCCGTCCCCTTCGGCGGCAAGTTCCGCATTATCGACTTCACCCTGGCTAACTGCCTGCACTCTGGGCTGCGCCGCATTCTGGTGCTGACCCAGTACAAGTCGCACTCCCTGCAGAAGCACCTGCGCGACGGCTGGTCGATCTTCCACCCTGAGCTCGGCGAGTTCATCACCCCGGTCCCGCCGCAGATGCGCGACGGCTCGGACTGGTACGCGGGGATGCTGAGCGCCATCCGCCAGAACCGCTATCTCATCGAGCGCAGCGGGGCGCGCCAGGTCCTGATCCTAGACGGCGACCTGGTCTACCGGATGGATTACGCGGAGCTGATCCGCTACCACCGCGAGCGCGACGCGCAGGTCACGTTCGGCTGCCGCGCCCTGGGGGACGCGTCTCCCGGCGCCTGCGCCTCGTTGGCCCTCGATGGCGATGACTGGGTCCAGGGCCTGTCTGCGGCCGGCAGCGATGTCGCCACCATGGGGGTCTACCTCTTCGATACCAATCTGCTGCTCGATGAGCTGGGGCGCGAGCAGACGGTCGTCGCCGCCGACGAGGGGGGTGCGATCGGGATGCTCGCGGCGCTCGCCGGGCGCTACCGCATCGCCGCCTACCGCTTCGGCGGGGAGCGCGGGCGGGTGACCCCCGATCGCTACTGGAGCGACCTCGCCGACCCCGACGCCTACTACGCCGCCAACATGGCCCTGCTGGAGACGGAGCCGCCGCTCGACCTCTACCAGGAGGACTGGAACATCCTCACCTACCAGGGCCAGTACCCGCCGGCGCGCACCGTGCCTGGCCCGACCGGGACCGAGGGGATCTTCGTCAACTCCATGCTCGCCGCCGGCACGGTGATCAAAGGGGGCGGGGTGAACCACTCGATCCTCTTCCCGCAGGTGCGCATCGCTGACGGCGCCATCGTCGAGGACGCCATCCTCTTCCATGGGGTCAGCATCGGGGCGGGGGCGCACCTGCGCCGCTGCATCCTGGACAAGGACGTGGTGATCTCCCCGGGGGCGACCATCGGGATGGACCCCAAGGCGGACCAGGGGCGCTTCACGCGCACCCCCGCGGGGATCGTGGTGGTGCCCAAGGGCTACCGACTCTGATCGACCGGGACGACAGGCGTGACCTCGGGCCAGGCGGAGGCGGTCTTTCAGACCCTGCTCAGCACCTACGGCCCGCAGCACTGGTGGCCGGCTGAGACCCAGTTCGAGGTCATGGTGGGCGCGGTCCTCACCCAGGACGCCGCCTGGGTCAACGTCGAGCGCGCCCTCGCGCACCTGACCCAGCGGGTCCCGCTCAAGGCGCGGGCGATCCTTGATCTGCCCGTCGAAGACCTCGCCGCCTGCCTGCGCCCGGTCGGCTATTTCAACGTCAAGGCGCAACGACTGCGCGCCCTCTGCGAGGCGCTCGAGACGGCCGGCGGGCTCGCCACCCTCGAGCGCATGGAGACAGCGGCGCTGCGTCATTGGCTGCTCGCGATCCACGGCGTCGGCCCTGAGACCGCGGACGACATCCTGCTCTATGCCTTTGAGCGCCCGGTCTTCGTCGTCGATGCCTATACGCGCCGGATCTTCGGCAGGCTCGGGCTGCTCCTAGCCGACGAGGGCTACGAGGGCATTCGCCATCGCTTCGAGGCCACCCTCGGCCCGGAAGCCCGGTGCTTCAACGAGTACCACGCCCTGATCGTGCGCCATGGCAAGGAGATCTGCCGGCCCCGCCCGCGCTGCGGGGACTGCTGCCTGCGGGCCGTCTGCCCATCCGCCGCCGCTTGAGTCGCGGACTCAGTTGCCGGTGGGATGGGCGAGGAGCAACAGGGTCTGGCCGGCGAAGCCGAAGGGATTGGCCGCCACCACTGGGGCGCTCCGGGCGAGGGCTGCGCGGGCACGCTCGACCTGCCCAGGGTCGCCACCGGCCAGCGCGAGGGCGATGACGACGGCGACCGGCGAGGGCAGGGGGCTGTCGCGCAAGGCGACCTCGGCCGGAACGCCGGGTAGCAGTGAGTCGGCATCCAGCCGCCAGCCGTCCTCGCCGTGGAACCGCGACCAGGCGAGATCGACCAGGGGCAGGGCGCGGGCGCGCTCGGCCTCGGACCCGCCGACCTGCCCCCAGTCCCACAGCCCCTGGGCCAGGTAGGCGTAGTCCTCTAAGGCCGCGGCGACCGTCCAGCCCTGCTTGTCCGTCGCGCGCAGCACCTGGTCGTCGCGCATCAGGCGCTCGCGGAGGAAGTCAGCGAGGCGCCCGGCGGCCTCGCGATAGCGGGCGTCGCCGAAGGCGCGCGCCCCCGCTGCCAGGGCCGAGAGCGCGAGCCCGTTCCAGCCCGCCAGCTCCTTGTCGTCGCGCGGCAGGGTCCGCAGGGCGCGGGCGCCCAGCAACTTGACCCGCGCCGAGTCGAAGAGCCGCTCCGCCTCCTCGGCCCCGAGCCCCAGCCGCCCGGCCGCCTCGGAAGGACTGGGGCCGAGGATCGGCAGGTGACCGGCGGCGAATCTCGGCGCCCCTTGGAGCCGCCAGACCTCGGCGAGCAGGCGGCGCTCCGGCTCGTCGAGCAGCCGCTCCAGCTCCTCGGGCCGCCAGAGGTAGTAGCCGCCCTCCTCGCCCTCGCCGTCGAGGGCGGACAGGCTCGCGATGAAGCCGCCGCTCGGCCCCGTAAGCTCGCGCAGCATGAAGTCCAGGGTCTCGCGGGCGACGTCGCGGTACTCCGGGTGCCCCAGCACCTCGGCGGCGCGCAGGTAGAGCGGGACCAGGAGGGCCTGGTCGTAGAGCATCTTCTCGAAGTGCGGCGTGGCCCAGTCGGGGTCGACGGTGTAGCGGAAGAAGCCGCCGCCCAGGTGATCGCGCAGGCCCTTGCGCGCCATCGCGTCGAGCGTGACCGCCAGGAAGTCGCCCAGCACCGCGTCCGGCTCGCGCGCCTGCAGCTCCAGCAGCGCCATGAGGTTCGGCGCCATGGGGAAGCGGCTCTGGTGGCCGAAGCCGCCGGCGAGCTCGTCACCGATCAGGAGCGCCTGGCGGACCAGCGCACGCGCCAGCTCGGCCGCGGACGGCAGTCGCGCCAACGCCGGGGCGTCTTCCCTGTCCTCGGCGGCACGCTCCGCGGCCGCGCGCCGCGCGAGGTCGGAGAGCTCGGCCGGCTCGCGCGCCCAGGTTCGGGCCAAGCGCTCCAGCAGACCCTGGAACTGGGCCCGCGGGGCATAAGTGAGCCCGACCATCGGATAGCCCTCGGGGCTCAGAAAGACGTTGAGCGGCCAACCGGCGGGCCCAGCCGTGCGCTGGACGAATCCGATCAGGTAGGCGTCGAGGGCCGGATGGAGCTCCCGGTCGAGCTTGACCGGGACGAAGTGCTGGTTGATCAGGGCCGCGATCTCGGCGTTCTGGTAGCTCTCGCGCTGCATCACGTGGCACCAGTGGCAGGCGAAGTAGCCGCTGGAGATCAGGATCGGCTTGCCCTCGGCGCGCGCCTGGGCGAGGACCTGCGGACCCCAGTCGCGCCAGTCGACCGGGTCGTCGGCATGCATGGCGAGATAGGGCGAGGGGTTGCCCGCCAGGGCGTTGGCGCCCTCGACCGAGGGCAGGGGGGCGAGCAGGGAGACGGCTAGGGTGGCCAACCAAGGCCACCGGGCGCGGAGGAGCCCGGTCGGCCTAGGGCTCATCGAGCTGGGCGAGGATGTTGCGGGCAACCCGCCGCTGGTCTTCGTCCCCCTCGTTCAGGACCTCGCGGAGCAGGCGCCGAGCGCCGTCCTGATCGTCCGACTCGCGCAGGTCCATCACCCGGCGCAGCTTCTCCGCGACCGGGTCGCGCCCGGACTGGGCCTCGGCCGCCTCGATGGCGTCGAGCTCGTCCTCCATCTCCTCGGGAGTCAGTGGTCGGAAGCGCTCGCGATCGTAGGGATCGCCGCCCGCGATCTCGGCACCGACCACCAGGCCGGCGGCCGGGCCAGCGCCGGGGTTGGGCGCTGGGGCCGCCCCGAGCGGACCCTCGCCCTCGTCGTCGTCCTCGGCCGGCTTGTGTACGAAGGCGCGCGAGAAGACGATCCCCAGCTCAAACAGCAGCCACATGGGCAGCGCCAGCAAGGTCTGCGAGATCACATCGGGCGGCGTCAGCAGCATGCCGACGACGAAGACCCCGACGATCACGTAGGGGCGTTTCCCGGCCAGACTCTCGGGCGTGGTGAGACCCGCCGCCACCAGCAGGATGGTCGCGATGGGGATCTCGAAGGCGATGCCAAAGGCGAAGAACAGGGTGAGCACGAAGTCGAGATAGGCGCTGATGTCGGTCATCACCGCCACACCCTCGGGGGCGGTGCTGGTGAAGAAGGCGAACACCAGCGGGAACACCACGTAATAGGCGAAGGCCATCCCCAGGTAGAACAGCACGATGCTGGAGATCAGCAGCGGGATTGCGAGCTTTTTCTCGTGCTGGTAGAGCCCCGGCGCGACGAACGACCAGAGCTGGTAGAGCAGGTAGGGCATCGCCAGGAAGACCGCCGCGACCAGGGCGAGCTTGAACGGCGTGAGGAAGGGCGAGGCGACCTGGGTGGCGATCATGCTCGTACCCTCCGGCAACTGGGCCATGAGGGGGGCGGCGACGTAGCTGTAGATCGCGTTGGAGAAGGGGAAGAGCACCAGGAAGGTGATCAGGATCGCCACCACCATGCGCAGCAGGCGGTCCCGTAGCTCCACCAGGTGGGAGATGAAGGGCTGCTCGGCCCCGGGGTCGTCGTAGGGGTCTGGCGACGCCATAGCAGATCAGGGGTGAGGTGAGGGCCACGGGCGAGGCGCCAGGCCGGCCAGGGGCACAGGGGGCGCTCTCAATGGGGCCGGGGGCCCTGCTCCCCTTGGACGCCGCCCTCGCTCTGATCCTGTGGGCGCTCCGGCGTGCGCGAGATCGCCTTGCCGCGCTCGTCCAGGATGGTTTCTAGCGGATTGTCGCGGGCCTGTTTCTCGAGGATTTGCTTCAGCTCCTCGGCCTTGAGCTCGCGGTCGATCTCGGCCTTGACCGAGCTCAGCATGCGCCGCCCGGACCAGCAGCAGCTCCCAGAAGCCGATATCAAACATGGCGGCTGGCCCACCCGTGGCCCGTCAGCGGGCTCAGACCTTGTCCTTCTCGCGATCCTTGGCCGGATCGGTCTCGCCGACCCGCCGGGCCGCCGTGTCCTCGATCCGCTTGGGCTCTTCCTCGTCCTTCTTCTCCGACTCGCTGTCGCTCAGCGCGGAGCGGAAGCCCTTGACGGCGTTGCCGAGATCGGAGCCGAGGCTCTTCAGCCGCTTGGTGCCGAAGAGGAGCAGCACGATCACCAGGACGATCAGGAGCTGCCAGATGCTGATGCCACCCATTCCCATATCGCCTCCACCGCCGTCTGCCGCGACGGCTGCCTGTCGAGATGTATAAAAACCCTGAGCGCCGCCACCCGGCGACGCGAGGCGGGGATCTTATCCGACAACCCCCGGATTTGCAGTCACCAGGATCTGGCCTCAGGCCCCGCGGCGCGCCTTCTCGTCCAGCCCCGAGAGGCCAAAGCGCCGGTCGAGCTCGGCGAGCACCGCCTCCGGCCCCAGCCCCTGATGGGCCAGTAGCACCAGGCTATGGAACCAGAGATCAGCGACCTCGGCGACGATGCGCTCCGGGGCGCCGTCCTTGGCCGCCATCACGGTCTCGGTGGCCTCCTCGCCGATCTTTTTCAGGATGGCGTCGAGCCCCTTGCCATAGAGCCGAGCGACGTAGGAGCTGTCCGGGTCGGCCTGCTTGCGCGCCTCCAAGATCAGTGACAGCCGCGTGAGCACGTCGTTCATGGATGCCGGTCTCGGGGAGGGGCCACAGATGGGCGGCGGGGTTGCTCAGCCCTTGCGATAGATGGCCTGGGGGTCCTTGAGCACCGGATCGACCTCCTCCCAGCCGGTCTCACGCAGCTCGCGAAAGAAGCAGTGGTGACGCCCGGTATGGCAGGCGATGCCGCCCTTCTGCTCGACCTCCAGCAGGAGCACGTCGCCGTCGCAGTCGAGCCGCATGGCACGCACCACCTGCTGGTGGCCGGACTCCTCGCCCTTGTGCCAGAGGCGCTGGCGCGAGCGTGACCAGTACACCGCGTGCCCGGTCTCGCGGGTCAGACGCAGGCTGTCGCGGTTCATCCAGGCCAGCATCAGGACCTTGCCGCTGCCGGCCTCCTGGGCGATCGCCGGGACCAGGCCCTGCGGGTCCCAGTTGACGGTATCGAGCCAGTCTTCGCTCATGTCCTCTTCCGCACGGATTGGGCTTGGATTTGGGTCAAGACGCGGTCGCCAGGGCATCGGCGAGGCCCTGCCCCTCGGCGAAATCCAGCGTGCCTTCGTAGATCGCGCGCCCGGTGATCGCCCCGACGATACCGCTGCGGGCGATCGCGCAGAGTGCGCGGATGTCGCCGAGGTCGGTGATGCCGCCGGAGGCGATGATCGGGACTGGTACCGCCTCGGCCAAGGCGCGGGTGGCCTCGACATTGGGGCCGACCAGCATGCCGTCGCGGCCGATGTCGGTGTAGACGATGGCGGCGACACCGTCGTCCGCGAAGCGCCGGGCAAGGTCCTCGACCCGCAGCCCGGTCAGCTTGGCCCAGCCCTCGATCGCGACCTCGCCGTCCTTGGCGTCCAGACCGACGATGATCCGGCCCGGGAAGGCGCGGCAGGCGCGGGCGACGAAGTCGGGGTCGCGCACCGCCTGGGTGCCGATGATGCAGTAGCTCACCCCGGTCGCGAGATAGGCGGCGATGGTGGCCTCGTCGCGGATGCCGCCGCCGACCTGGATCGGCAGCCCTGGGTGTGCGGCGGCGATGGCCTGGATCGCCGCCCCGTTGACCGGCTCACCGGCGAAGGCCCCGTTGAGGTCCACCAGGTGCAGGCGACGGGCGCCGTCCGCTACCCAGCGCCCGGCCATGGCGACCGGGTCGTCGGAGAAGATCGTCTCGTCGTCCATGCGGCCCTGGCGCAGGCGCACACAGCGGCCGTCCTTGAGATCGATGGCGGGGATCAGCAGCACGGGATCGGCCTCGCTCGCGCCCTAGAGGCTGCCCTTGGTCGACGGCGTGATCCCGGCCATGCGCGGGTCGGGCTCCACCGCCATGCGCAGCGCCCGGCCGAAGGCCTTGAACAGGGTCTCGGCCTGATGGTGTGCGTTCTGGCCACGCAGGTTGTCGAGATGCAGGGTCAGGGCTGCATGATTCACGAGCCCCTGAAAAAACTCGTGGAACAGGTCGACGTCGAAGGCGCCGATCATCGCCCGGGTGAAGGCTACCTCAAAGGTGAGCCCCGGCCGGCCCGAGAGGTCGACCACCGCGCGCGACAGGGCCTCGTCGAGCGGGACATAGGCGTGCCCGTAGCGGCGGATGCCGCGCTTGTCGCCGACCGCCTGGGCGAAGGCCTGACCGAGGGTGATGCCGATGTCCTCCACGGTGTGGTGGGCGTCGATGTGCAGGTCGCCCTCGGCGATGATCTCGAGGTCGATCAGACCATGGCGCGCGACCTGGTCGAGCATGTGCTCGAGGAAGGGGACCCCGGTCCGGAAGACCCCGCGGCCGCTGCCATCGAGGTCAATCGCCACCCGGACGCGGGTCTCGAGCGTGTTGCGCTCGACCTCGGCCTTTCGATGCTGGCTCACATGCTCCACGGCGTTGCTTCCCGTCGAAGACTCCCAGAGGGAGAGATCAAGGCCGCCTATGGTACTCAAATCCTACCGCTGGTACTCACACCGCGGCGCCGGTCCGTAGAACGCACGACTGGCTCGGATGGCCTTCAGGTCTCCAGCCAGAAGGTGACCGGGCCATCGTTGACCAGAGCCACCTGCATGTCGGCGCCGAAGCGGCCGGTCTCGACCCGCGGGTGCGTGAGGCGCGCGCGCTCGACCAGATACTCAAAGAGCCGGTGGCCCGTGTCCGGGGGCGCGGCGGAGGTGAAGCTCGCCCGCGTCCCCTTGCGGGTGTCCGCGGCGAGGGTGAACTGGGGGACCAGCAGCAGGCCGCCGCCGATGTCCTGTAGCGAGCGGTTCATGCGCCCCTCCGCGTCGGGAAAGACGCGATAGCCGAGCAGCCGCTCCAGCAGCCGCTCCGCCTGCGTATCCCCGTCCCCGCGCTGCACCCCCACCAGCACCAGGAGCCCGCGGCCGATGGCGCCCACCGGCTCGCCTGCCACCCGGACCTCGGCCTCGGTGACCCGCTGCAGGAGGCCGATCACCCGAGGAGCCGGGCGAAGCGGTCGGTGGCCGCGACCAGGGCGCGGCGGATCCCGGGCTCAAAGGCCGAGTGGCCGGCATCAGGCACGACCATCAGCTCGGCGCGCGGCCAGGCACGGCTGAGCTCCCAGGCGGAGCGCAACGGGCAGATGAGGTCGTAGCGACCCTGCACGATCACGCCAGGGATGTCGGCCAGCCGACCCGCGTCGCGCAGGAGCTGACCCGGTGCGAAGAAGGCGTGGTTCACGAAGTAGTGGCACTCGATTCGTGCCAGGCTGAGCGCGAGCCGCGGCTCGGAGAAATAGCCGCGGGTCTGCTCGTCCGGCAACAGGGTGGCCGTGCGGCCCTCCCACAGCGACCAGGCCTTGGCTGCGCCCATGCGCGCGACTTCGTCGCTGCCGGTCAGGCGGCGGTGGTAGGCGGCGAGCAGGTCGCCGCGCTCGGCGGCCGGGATGGGCGCGAGGAAGTCCTCCCACCAGTCCGGGAAGACCCAGTCGGCGCCCTCCTGGTAGAACCAGCGGATCTCCTCGTCCCGGCACAGGAAGATTCCGCGCACGACCAGCGCGGCCACCCGCTCCGGATGGGTCTCGGCGTAGGCGAGCGCGAGCGTCGAGCCCCAGGAGCCGCCGAAGACCAGCCAGCGCTCGATACCAAGGGCCTCGCGGATCCGCTCCATGTCCTCCACCAGGTGCCAGGTGCTGTTCTCGCGCAGCTCCGCGTGCGGCGTGGAGCGCCCGCAGCCGCGCTGGTCGAAGAGGACGACGCGGTAGCGCGCGGGATCGAAGAATGTGCGGTGGGAGGCGGCGCAGCCGGCGCCCGGGCCCCCATGGAGGAAGATCGCTGGGATGCCGCCGGGGTCTCCGCACTCCTCCACGTATAGGGTGTGGATCGCGTCCACCGCGAGGCGGCGGACGGCGTAGGGCTCGATAGGCGGGTAGAGGTCGGCTTCGATCGGCATCGGACTGGGGTTTGACCGAGTGGCGGCGCCTGGCGGGAGGGGAGCGGGGGGACTCAACCGGCGCAAGCATAGGTCGAGCGCGAGGGCGCGGCAAACCGCGGATCAGATTTTTCCTACACGCCGAACGGAGTTCGACGACATCCGCAGCACCGCCGATGATCCATGATTGCATCGTCGCCACAGACGGACGATCAGGACGACATCAGCCGCAGGGTGCGGCCCTAGGGACCGACTTGCCAACCAAGCCCGGCGACATGGCCCTCGCGGCATGGAGCCTGCGGGGGCCTTCTCGTTGGCGCCCCGGCTTGCTTCTTTCCCTGCCTTTTGCGTTCATCTCCGGATCTGCGTGCCGCTGCGAGGCCGAAGATCATCATCGACTCACAGGCACCCTTCGCGCCGCCGGTCGTGGGTGGCCTGGCCGACGCCATGCGCGAGCGCACCCGGGCCCTTCACCGGCAGGCGGAGCGTTCGGGGATCATCACCTTGATCCTGCGCGGGCACGTCGACCGCGCGGGCTACCGCCTGCTCCTGCGGAGCCTGTTGCCGGTGTACCAGGCGCTGGAGGCGGGCCTGGAGCACCACCGAGCGACGCCGGGGGTCGGTCTCCTCGCCGAGCCGGCCCTGTCCCGCGCCCAGTCCATCGCCAGCGACCTCGACCACCTCTGCCCCGAGGGCTGGTGCGAGGGCCTGCCGCTGCTGGCGAGCGCCGAGCGCTACCGCGCGGTCGTGGCCGATGCGGCCCGCGGGGATGGCGCTCGACTCATCGCCCACGCCTACGTCCGCTACCTCGGCGACCTGAGCGGCGGGCGGGTGATGCGCGGCCTGCTCGCCCACTCATTGCGACTCCCGGACGAGGCGCTCGGCTTCTTTGCCTTCCCCGACATTGCCGATCTCGACCGCTTCAAGCTGGATTACCGCCATGCCATCGATCGGGCCGGCCGGATAATCGGCGATACGCGGGCGGTGGTCGATGAGGCGACCCGCGCCTTTCGCCTGAACATCGACCTTTCCGAGGCCGTGGCCGTGTGCTGCGCCGAGGCCTGAGCCGGGACGGGGCAGCCTCAGGACGGCTTGGGCGGCGAGGGCGAGCTGTACCAAAGCAGGTGCTCCAGCAGCTCGGTGGTCCGCGCGACCGAGGTCTGCACGCTCGCCAGCATCTCCGGGACTTGGGTCAGGTCCGACCCGTCGGTGATCTCCAGACCGGCAAGCTGGGCGTTCTCGACCAGGGTGGTCATCAGCTCCCGGTAGCGCAGATCCGCGGCCGAGTCGACCGGGATCGCCCGGATCTGGTGGCGGCTGACGATGGACTGCTGGAAGCGACGTCGCGCCTCGTCCGCCGCGCGCCGTCCGCTGAGGTCGGTGAGTAGGGCCACGTAGCCGAGCACGTGCTCGGCCGAGGACAGCACCGGATCGACGCGCACCAAGAAGGGCGTGCCGGCGGCCGCACCGACCGCGAGCACCACCTCGCCCCGCCAGGGTCGTCGCTGCCCGAACAGCTCCGCCAGGGCGGCGCGGGCGCGCTCGGGGTCTGCGAAGAACGCGGGCAGGTCCTCCAGCGATGACAAACGGCCCGCCCCGTCGAGCAGGCGTTCGAGCCTCTCGTTGCTGAAGAGGACCCGGCCCTGGGCGTCGGCCACCGCCACCGGCTGCTCCGACCCGCGCACCTGAAGCCGAATCTTGTCGAGCTGCTCCTGGGCGATCAGCAACCGCACCGAGCGGAACTGCTGGATCACGTCGGCCACCGACTCGGCGATCAGCCGTCCGGTGGTGACCTCCGCCGGCAGCCAGGGCTCGCAGGTCCCCTCGACCACCTGGTGCCACTTGGCGAAGGAGCGTCGGGGCGAGAGCTGGGAGGGGTCGTCGCCGACCTCGAACGGCTTCATCGGGTCGCCCCCCCAGGTGACCGTGCGTACGCGCTCCGGGCGGAACCAGGCCAGATACTCACCCGCGCAGCTCGACACCGGGGCGGCCAGGACCCCGCTCGCCACAGGGGTGAGCGACGCGAGCTCCGGGGCCTCGCTCCCGAGCGAGGCCGTCACCCGCACCGCCACACGCGGCTGGCGGTCGAGCCAGACCCCGAGTGCCCGTAGCTCGGCGGTTCCCGGCACCTCGCCGGCGGTGAGGATCTGGCCGTCGCAGAGCAGGGCGACGCCACTCGCCGTGAGCGGCTGGAGGACCGCCTGGGGCTGGTCAAAGAAGGCCGCCCGCCAGTCCCCCTGCTGGGCGATGGCGTCGATCATGCGCTGCTCGAGGCGCCGCACGGTCAGCTCCGCCTGCGCCTGGGCGAAGCCCTCGAGCGCGGCGATGCGGGTGGCGACCGCCTCGCTCAGCAGCTCGCAGGCCACCCGCATCTGGTAGTGGACCACCCGCGGGCGGTAGTGATGACAGGCGATCAGACCCCAAAGCCGCCCGCCCACCAGCAGGGAGGCGACCAGCGTCGCCGCAACCCCCATGTTCTTCAGGTACTGGATGTGGATCGGCGACATGCTGCGCAGGGAGCAGAGCGACATGTCGAGCTCTTCGCCGGACAGCGGCGAGACCCGCGGGGCGAGGGGCACCGGCTGGTAGGCGACGTCGACCAGCATGCGAATGCGGTTGCGCTCGTAGAGCTGGCGGGCGATCTGCGGGATGTCAGAGGCGGGGTAGCGGTTGCCGAGAAAGGGCTCGAGCCCCGGCTCCCGTCGCTCGGCCAAGACCTCGCCGTGTCCCTCGGGGTCGAAGCGGTAGACCATGACCCGGTCGTACCCAGCGAGCTCCTTGAAACCCTTGGCGGCCTCGTCGCACAGCGACCGCAGGGCGAACGCGGTGGTGATCCGCTTGAGGGCCGCGGCGATGCGCGGCGAGAGGTCATCGGCCGGGCCGGCGGGCTCCAGCTCGAGGATGAGCCCGCCGCCGGGCGGGCGATGGATCAGCCCGTCGAGCTCGCGCGGCGAGCGGCCGACCCGCACGCGCACGGCGGCCGGGATCTCGCGCAAGGCCTCGCCAAGATGCGGGCGCAGGCGCGCGGCGAGATCGCCGCCGAACTCGCCCAGCGATTGTCCGAGGATGGGCGCCTCCAGGTGCAGCAGCTTGGCGGCATTGGCGCTCGCCTGGACGACGACCAGGTCGGGCTCGCGCACCAGGAGCAGGGCGCCATGGGGCTGGATCGACCCGGCCAGGTGGATCTGCTCACGCTCGCAGTTGGAGAGGTCGGCCTGACCGAATCCAGGCGACGGTCCCGGCGGCGCGCCGCGCGCGTGCTCGCCCACCGTCAGGTGCGCTCCGCGGCGTCGCCTGGCTCGCCTTCGAGCTCGTAACGGCTGAGCTTGACGTACAGGCTCTGGCGGCTCAGCCCGAGGATCTCGGCGGCCGCGGTGCGATTCCCCCCGGTCAGGTCCAGCGCGGCCTGGATGTAGTGGCGCTCCACGGCGTGCACCGTCTCGCTCACCAGGGTTCGCAGGGGCGTCTTGCCGACCTGCTCGGAGATCGAGTCGAGCAGGCGTCCGATCGCGCCGCCTTTGGATGGCGGCGGGAGCCGGGTCACCAGGTCACGGACGAAGACCCCGATCAGCCCCCCGGCCCCCTCCGCATTGCCGACCGCGGAGATCTCCACCTCGGTCTCGGTGCCGAGCTCGCCCAACAGCCGGGTGGCGAAGCGCCGCACCACGCCCAGGCGTTGGACGTTAGCCAACAGCACGGTCGAGTCGGCCCCCGGCCGACCCAGCCAACGCCCAATCGGCTGGCCGAGCACCGCCATCTCCGGACCCACCTGGACCAGGTCGAGAAACGCCCGATTGGCGCGCAGCACGGTCCCTTCGCGGTCGACGACGGCGACGCCGTCCGGGCCCTGCTCGACGAGTCGGTCGATGCGGATCTGCTCGCGCTGGTCGAGCGCCTGCTGGACCGCCCCGGCTGGGGCGAGCTGGACGAGAAATAGCGCCCCGTGCTCGGTCGGCATCAGCGACGCCCGGACCCGCCAGGGGGAGCGTTCGGCGCCGAGGTGCACGAGGATGCTCGGTGCCTTTCCCTGGCCCTCGGCCCGGCGCAGCATGGCCTCGAGCTCCGAGCGCTCGCCCGCGGGGATGGCGTTGAGCAGGTACTCCCGGTCCCGGCCGCCGGCGCGCCGCGCGGTCAGACCCAGAGCCTGGGCCGCGGCGGGATTGAGCTCGACGATCTCCAGCGAAGCGGCCTTGAGCAGCAGGACCGCGTCGCTCGATGCGTTGAACAGCAGTCGATAGCGGGTCTCAACCTCGCGCAGCTTCCAGTAGTCGCGCTCCATCGCCTGCTGGGCCTCGACCAGGCGCATTTGCAGCTCGGTGACGGCGCGCAGACTCTTGCCGATCGCCAGCAGCCCGGCACCGCCGCCGAGGCGGACCGTGGTGTACTCGACCGGCAGCTCGCGGCCGCTGGGGAACCGCTGCACGATCTGGCCGAAGGCCGCGACGCCAGTCGCCAGCGCGCCCTCCATCAGCCGGCGCAGGCGCTCGCCGCTGGATCGATCCACCGTCTCGCCCCAGGGACGGCCGACCCAGGCCGCCACCGACTCCCCGGCGAAGGCGTCCGAGACCAAGGCCTCGCGGATCACGCCTTCGAGGTCGAGGGCGAGCTTGATGTCGGGCATGGCCTCGTCTTGAATGATCATCGCGCTGCGGGCCTCGGTTGATGTGCAGCGCCTCGTCCCGCGAGCTAACGGGAGGATGCGCCGCAGGCGCCGCTTGCACTCCTCGCCCTTTGGCAGAGGGCCGGGTTGCGGGAAATCCGGCATGACCGCCGGGTTTCCATCTTCCGGGGCGACACGGGCGTCAGGCCGGGTTAGGCGCCAAACGGTGAGATCATACCCGCTCGCCGCGGGTGGAGCGACCGAGACCGCAGCCGCCGGCATGCCCTGGCCGCCTTGCCCAACGCACGGCGGAGGATGAGGAAACGGCGGCGCTGGTCTCACGCGGCGCGCAGCCGCAATGGATGCCTTCCACACCGAGTCAATCACCCGCGCCCCGCAAGACCGAGGGCGCCCGCGATGAGAGAGCAGCCGTGACCGAGCCCGACAAAGAGCACCACTACGTCGCCCACGAGCCCAAGTTCTGCCGTTGCCGCGTGTGCCACGAGCACTTCTACGGCGAGACCATCGCGGAGGCCCGCGCCGCCTGCCAGGAGCACGCCCGCCAGGCCCATCCGGACTGGGGCGCGAGCGCCTGCTACTGCCCGGACTGAGGGCCCAGGGCTGGTTCAGCCCAGGTTCAGCGTGGTTCGCGTAGGATGGCGCCAAGGATGGGGAATGGCCCCATCGGTGCCATCGAGGAGTGGTGACCATGCGCACACAGACCCCGTTCCCAACGCTGGCAATCGCCGTCCTGCTCGCGGGCGCGCTCGCCGTTCCGGCCACCGCCTCGGCCCATGGCCCGGGTAGGGGCTGGAGCTATGGGTCCGGCCCCCGGGTGGTGTACGTCAAGCCGCAGCACCACCATCGCCACCGGGTGATGCACGAGCGCTCCATCGCGCCGATTCGCCGGAGCTACCGCACCCCCGTGCGGGTCTACCGTGAGCTGCCTCGCTGGCGCTACGGCGGCGCCGACGAGATCGGCATCATTTACCGCGGCCCTTGGGACTGAGCCTGGCAGCCCCTCGGCCCCGGCGGTTCAAGCCGCCGGGGCTATGCTAGAGTCTTGGCGGTTACGCCGCCGGTGGAGGCACGGCCTGAGATGAGAGCGACGACCCTGTTGATGGCGATCCTGATCGCCCTGAGCCTGGCCCAGCCCGGTTGGGGGGCGAACGGCTCGAAGGGCAAGGGCAAAGAGCGCGGCGGCGGGGGAATGAGCTCTAGCCAGGCGGCCCAGACCGCCCAGCGGCAGACCGGCGGGCGGGTCCTCTCGGTGAAGGAGTCCTCGGGCGGCTATCGTGTGAAGGTCCTCACCCCCTCGGGCGAGGTCCGCGACGTCTTCGTCCCGGGCGGGGGCCGCTAAGGGGCACGGCATGCGCATCCTGGTGGTCGAGGACGAGGCCGAGCTACGCGGCCAGATCGCCGCTCAGCTCGGGCACGCGGGCTACCGCGTGGAAGGGACCGGGGATGGCGAGGAGGGGCTCTACCTCGCCGGCGAGTACCCCTACGACGCGGCGGTGATCGACCTCGGGCTGCCGGGTCTCTCGGGCCTGGAGCTGATCCGACGCCTGCGCGCCGCGGGCAGCCGGCTGCCGATCCTGATCCTCACCGCCCGCGGGCGCTGGCAGGACAAGGTCGAGGGGCTGGAGGCCGGGGCCGACGACTACTTGACCAAGCCCTTCCACATGGAGGAGCTGCTCGCCCGGCTGCGTGCCCTGGTCCGCCGGGCGGTGGGCGCGACCTCCCAGGAGCTGCGCTGCGGCCCGCTGCGGCTCGACCTCGGCGCCCAGAAGGTCTGGGTGGATGAGCGCCCGACGGAGCTCACCGCCTACGAATACCGCCTGCTCGAGGTCCTAGCCACCAACCGCGGGCGCGTCCTCTCCAAGCAGGAGCTCGCCGACCGCATCTATCCCCACGACGAGGACCGGGATAGCAACGTGCTGGAGGTCCTGCTCGGGCGCTTGCGGCGCAAGCTCGACCCCGACGGTCGCCTCGCCCCGATCGAGACCCTGCGTGGGCGCGGCTATCGCTTCGTGCTCGGTGACGCCGCCCCGTGAGGTCGCTGCGCCAGCGCGTCCTGCTCGCCGCGCTGCTCGTCCTTGCCATCTTCCTCGTCCTGACCAGTCTGGCCCTGGAGCGCGCCTTCCGCGACGCCGCGAGCTCCGCGCGCGAGGAGCGCCTGCTCGGCCAGCTCTACCTCCTGATGGCCGCCGCCGAGGGGCTGGACGACACGCTCACCCTGCCCGAGGAGCTTGCCGAGCCGCGCTTCAGCCTGGCCGACTCAGGGCTCTACGCGGCGGTGCTCGACGGCGCCGGTACCCCGGTCTGGCGCTCGCGCTCCGCGCTCACCGTCGCCGCGCCCTGGCAGGGGGTGCTCTTGCCGGGTGAGCGCCGCTTCGAGCTGCGCCGCAGCGCCGGGGGCGAGGACTATTTCGTCGCCCGCTACGGGGTGAGCTGGGCGATCGGCCCGACCCCCGTGCCCTACACCTTCGCCGTGGCCGAGGACCTGGGACCCTACCGCGAGGAGCTGGCGCGCTTCCGCACTGCGCTCGCCGGATGGCTGGGGCTCATGGGCCTGTTGATGCTGGCCGCGCTGCTCGCGGCCATGCGTTGGGGCCTGGCGCCGCTACGGCGTGTGGCCGCCGAGGTTGCGGAGGTCGAATCCGGCGCCGCGGCGCAGATCCGCGGCGACTATCCCGCCGAGCTACGCGCCCTCACCGACAACCTCAATGCCCTACTCGCCCATGAGCGGGCGCGCCAGAAGCGCCTCGACAACGCCCTGGGGGACCTCGCTCACAGCCTCAAGACCCCGCTCGCGGTCATCCGCGGGGCCGTGGGCGACACCGCGGTCGACACCGAGACGACCGGGGTCATCGACGCCCAGGTCACGCGCATGGAGCACATCATCGAGCACCAGCTCCAGCGCGCCCGTGCCGGCTCGGGCCCCGTGGCCATGGCGGCGGTCGTTCCCATCGCCCAGGTCGTCGAGCGGATCAACGCGACGCTGGCCAAGGTCTACCGCGACAAGCCGGTGGACGTCCGCGTGGCGGGCGACCCGGCGATCACCTTCCGCGGGGTCGAGGGGGATCTGATGGAGATCCTTGGCAATCTGCTCGACAACGCCTTCAAATGGGCGCGGGGACGGGTCCAGGTCGCCATCCGCCGCGGCGAGACCGGGATCGAGCTGCTGGTCGAGGACGACGGGCCTGGCGTGAGTCGGGAGCAGGCCCGACGGGTGCTGGAGCGCGGCGCGCGCGCGGACGAGTCCGCACCCGGCCACGGCATCGGGCTGGCCATTGCCCGCGACATTTGCGCTGCCTACGGCGGCGGGTTGAGCATTGAGCGCAGCGCACTCGGCGGTGCGCGGGTGCGGGTGCGGCTGCCGGGCTGAGCCCTCCGCCCGGCCCGGCGCGTAACGCCGCCCCGACCCGGTCACCAGCCAAGGACCAGTTGAACGACAAACACGATCGTGGTCGCTGTCGAGCACCGGCACGATTACCACAACGAGCACGAAAGGTCTGCGGCAGTCTGTTCAAGATTCGCGGAGTCAGGGGCGAAACCGGTCTCAGTCATTGGGGAAAGCAGCCATGCCAGATGCCATCACCGGACCGCTCCAGGCCTATCTCGACGGCCTCGTGCCCCCGCGCCACCCCGAGCTGGTCGCCATGGAGGAGTACGCCCGGGCGCGCGGTTTCCCGATCATCGGCCCGGCCTGCGGTCACCTGTGCTACCAGATCGCGCGCCTGACCGGGGCGCGGCGGGTGTTCGAGCTGGGCTCCGGCTACGGCTACTCGACCGCCTGGTTTGCCCGGGCGGTCCGCGAGAACGGGGGCGGCGAGGTCCATCACACGGTGTGGGACGAGGCCCTGTCTCGGCAGGCGCAGGGCCACCTCGGGGCCCTCGGTCTCGCCGAGCTGGTGCGCTTTCACGTCGCCGAGGCCGTCAGCACCCTGAGTCAGACGACCGG
This sequence comes from Chromatiaceae bacterium, assembly GCA_025458165.1. Taxonomy (GTDB): domain Bacteria; phylum Pseudomonadota; class Gammaproteobacteria; order Chromatiales; family Chromatiaceae; genus JALOTB01. Next base: position 55,611 of record JALOTB010000072.1, read on the forward strand.
CCCCTTCGACCTCATCTTCAGCGACATCGACAAAGAGGGCTATCCCGCCTCGCTGCCGGTGATTGAAGCGAGGCTGCGCACTGGCGGTGTGCTCATCGTTGACAACCTACTCTGGGGCAATCGCGTCCTCGACGCCGACCAGACCGACCCCGCGACCGAAGGGGTGCGAGGGCTCACCCGCTTGGTCACCCAGAGCCCGGCCTGGGTGAGCTCCGTCCTGCCGATCCGCGATGGGCTCTTGCTCGCCTTGCGCCTGGGCTGAGCCCCGCGCGGCGCGCCCGATGGGCCTGCGCCGCCGCCAAGCCACGGCGACGCCTGAGCGGGGCTTTGCCATCCTCCTGTCCGTGCGAACTATAGTTGCTGGCGAGCACACGCCAGCGGTATCGCACCATGCCCTCGATTCAGGCAGTCCCCTATGTGCCCGGCCGCGTTCGGGGCGTGCTCCGGCTGGGTCTGCCCTGCGGCTCCGGGTCGATCGCGGTCATCCGTAGCGACGAGGCGGCACGTCTGAGTTGCCGGCCAGCGGGGCTCGCCGTCGTCGACGCCGCGCCCCTCTCCCACGACATGATCGGCTTGTTTCGGGCCGGTATACCGACCCTTTTGATCAGCCGCGCCCAGGCCGAGTCGCTGCGCGAGGGCGACGAGGCCCTGCTCGACGGCGGACAGGGCTGGCTCGGTCCGGCCGACTCGGCCCCGCCGGCGTGGGAAGAGCCACAACCGCCCCCGGCCGGCCTGCCCGTACTCACGGCGGACGGAATCGCGGTCCGTCTGCGCGCGAGCGTCGCCCATCTGAGCGGCGCCGAGCTGGCGCTCGCCAAGGGTGCCGAGGCCATCGGGCTGGTCCGCTCGGAGTTCCTCATGCCCGAGTTGGGCGCACTGCCCGACGCGGGGTTCTACGAGCAGGCGCTCGCCGCCCTCTGCCAAGCGGCCGCCCCGCTCTCGGTGACGGTGCGCCTGATCGACCTCGCCGGGGACAAGCTCCCGCCATGGCTCCCGGACGCCGAGGGGCTGGTGACCGCGCTCGGGCTGCAAGGGTCGCGGCTCTACGACCGGGAGCCATTGGCCTCGGTCGTCCGAGCTGAGGTCGAGGCGGTCGGGCGCCTGACCCCGAGGTTTCCACTCGCGCTGATTGTCCCGTTCGTCGTCGGGCGAGCCGACTTCACGCGTTGGCGGGACGAGATTGTCCGCCGGCTTCCAACCCCGCTCGCCATCGGCGCGATGGCCGAGACACCCGCCGCGGTCCTCGCGCTGCCGGAGCTCCTCGCGACGGCGGACTTCGTCGCCATCGGCTGCAACGACCTCACCCAATGCCTGTTCGCCGCCGACCGCGACCTGCCGGAGGTGGCGCGCTATCTGGATCCCTATGCCCCGGCGCTGTTCCGCTTCCTGGCCGCGGCGGCCCGAGCGGCCGGGGCCGACATCGAACGGGTGATGCTCTGCGGACTGCTCGCCCAGCTCCCAGGCGTCCTGCCCGCCCTGGTCGGGCTCGGCTACCGTTGCTGCTCGATCGAGCCGCTCATGATCCCTCGACTCGCCGACCGGTTGGGTGGGCTCCAGGAGGCGGAGGCCGTCGAGCTGGCCGAGCGGGTATGCGCCGCCGGCGACGGCGGCGAGGTCCGCCGGCTCCTGGGGCTGCAGGCGGAGGCCTGGCTCTGAGCGCGATCGGCTGAGGTCACAAGGCGATCCGTCATCCCCCTCTCCCCGTAGCCCCGCCGCCGGGGAGCGGGCAGAATGTGTCGCCGGATCTTGCAACGGAGACGTCCCATGGCCCTCGTCCACATGCGTGACCTGCTCGTCCATGCCCACCGCAACGGCTATGCGGTGCCGGCCTTCGACCTGGTCAGCCTCGACTTCCTGGAGGCCATCGTCCGCTCGGCCGAGGCCTGCCAGGCCCCGGTGATCCTGAGCCTGGCGGAGTCGCACTTCGAGTATTTCGACTTCGAGCTCGCCATGGCCGCGACCGAGGCGGCCGCCCGGCGCACGCCCATGCCGGTCGCTATCCATCTCGACCACGGGGCCTCGCTCGACTCCGCGGTCAAGGCGATCCGCCTCGGCTGCAATGGGGTCATGGTTGATGCATCGACCCTGCCCTTCGACGAAAACGTCGTCGCTACCCGCGCGGTGGTCGAGATGGCCCACGGCTGCGGGGTGCCGGTCGAGGGCGAGCTGGGATACGTGGCCGGGGTCGAAGGCGAGGACGCCGAGAAGCACCCGGGCGAGGTGATCTTCACCTCACCCGAGGAGGCCGAGACCTATGTCGATCGGACCGGGGTCGATTTCCTCGCCGTCTCCATCGGGACGGTGCACGGGCGCATGCGCGGCGAGCCGCAGCTTGACTTCGACCGCTTGGCGCAGATCAACGAGCGGCTCGGCATCCCGCTGGTGATCCACGGCGGGACCGGCCTCTCCGACGCCCACTTCCGGGCGCTCATTGAGCGCGGCGTGGCCAAGATCAACTACTACACCGCGCTGGCCGATGCCGCCGGGGCACGCATCCGAGAGAACGTCGCGACCGCTCAGGGCGGCGGATACACGGCCCTGGTCAAGGGCATCCAACAGCCCATGCAGGCCGAGATGGAGCGTTGCACCCGACTCTGGGGCGCGGCGGGGAGGGCCGATGCTCTGCTCGCCGATTGCGAGCCCTGGACCCCGGTCGACCATCTGATCGTCTACAACCTTCAGCAAGGGGCGGACGCCGCGGCCTTGATGGCCGAGGGGCGCCGCGTCCTCGGGGCCATCCCCGGGGTGCGCGAGGTCTTTACCGGCACCTCGATCCAGGACGGGGCGAGTTACCGCTACTGCTGGAACGTCCGCTTCTGCCACCCGGCAGTGGTCGACTCCTACCGCGAGCACCCCGACCACCTGGCCTTCGCCGACAGACTGTTTCGCCCAGCCGCCGGCGATCGGCTCAGCATCGACTTCCGCGCGAGCTGAGCCCTGGCGCCGCCGAGCAAGCCTCCGATGGCCTGGACCTATCTCATCGTCGCCGGGATCTTCGAATGGGGCTGGCCGGTCGGGCTCAAGCTCGCCCTGGCCGACGGCGGGGTGCGCTGGGGCTGGATCGGCTTCGCCGCGCTCTGCATCGTCGCGAGCGGGGCCCTGCTCCTCCTCGCCCAGCGGACCATCCCCATCGGTACCGCCTACGCCGTGTGGACCGGGATCGGGGCGGTCGGCGCCTTCTTCCTCGGCATCGCGCTGTTCGGGGAGCCCGCGACCCTGGTGCGCTTCTTCTTCGTCGGGCTGATTGTGATCGGCATCGTCGGGCTCAAGCTGGCTTCGGACTGACGCCGGCATGCCGAAGACCAAGCCCACCACCGTGTCCCTGGTCCTCGGCAGCGGGGGCGCCCGCGGCCTCACGCACATTGGCATCATCGAGTGGCTGGAGGAGCAAGGCTACCACATCGAGTCCGTGGCCGGGGCCTCGATGGGCGCGCTGGTCGGCGGCGTCTATGCCGCCGGCGAGCTGGACGCCTACCGGAGCTGGGTGTGCGCGCTGAGCCGCGGCGACGTGCTGCGCTTCCTCGACTTCGCCTTCAGCGCCGGGGGGCTGTTCAAAGGGGATCGCATCATGGAGACCCTGCGCGGGATGGTGGGCGAGCACCTGATCGAGGAGCTGCCGGTCAGCTACACCGCGGTGGCGGTCGACATCGACCGTCAGCGCGAGGTCTGGTTCTCCCGAGGGCCGCTGTTCGACGCCATCCGCGCCTCGATCGCGGTGCCGAGCGTATTCACCCCGCATCAGGTCCGCGGCATGACCCTGCTCGATGGCGGTCTGCTCAACCCCGTCCCCATCGCACCGACCTTCCGTGACCTGACCGACCTCACCGTCGCGGTGAATCTCAACGCCGAGCCTCCGCGCACCGGTCCGGCCTCCGATGCCACCACCGAGGCGGCGGTGGAAGGCGAGTCTGACGGCAGCTACCAGGACCGCATCCGCCAGTTTCTCGACTCGCTCGGCGGTAGCCTGCGTTCACCCGCGAGGAGCGAGCTGGGGGTCTTCGACCTCGTCAGCCGCTCCTTCGAGACCATGCAGAACGCCATCGCCGCCGTGAAGCTCGCCGCCTACGCCCCGGACGTCGTCATCCAGGTGCCGCGAGACGCCTGCGCAGCCCACGAGTTCCACCGCGCCCGCGAGATGATCGAGCTGGGGTACCGGCTGGCGGCGGAGGCGATGGGCCCGAAGAGCGGGACCGCCCGAGTCCAGCGAGGAAGATAGGGTCCTCTGCCCGTGATCCCCGTCAGCGTTTGCCTCGTTCCCAAGGTCCCCTTGGGAACGAGGCCGGCGAAGCTCCGCTTCGCGATCCGCCGCGCTCGGGAAGCAGAGCTTTTTGTGCCTCGGTCCCCAAGCTGAGAGATCGTGCAGGTACTCAACACACCGCGCGGGCTAGCAACCGAGGGGCATCAAGGCGCCGCGGCGGGTTGGCATGGCGCGCCCCGCTGCGCCGGATCACGGCGGGAGAATGTCCGCCGGGTGGCCAAGGGGCGTCAGGAGGGCGAAGAGTGCGCGTCCACAGGCGGCAAGACGGGCGCCAGGACTTGTCCCTCCGCCGCCGGCTTGAGGCGCGGCCTGCCGTTGCCGGCACGGCGCGGTGAACCCCGCCACGCCGACGATGCTCAGCCGCCGTCGGAAGCTATAGCAGTGCACCAGCAGGGCCATCTCCCCGCGCACCTTGGCGAAGCCGCGCACCAGGAAGTGAATCAAACGGGTCGGTACCCTTGCCCACGCAAGAAGTAAGAGAGCCAAAAAATCTCGGATTAGACGGGTATGCATCGGTGACGAGGAGACCTTCGACGACGTCATGGTCGAATACGCCCACCGCTATGCGGGCATCAACGACCACGACCTTGCGCAGGTCCGCGAAACTGTCGACGACGGCGTGATTGAAGGGCACCCTGAAAAATTCAAGGTGCCTGTGCCGCATAGGCCTGTGCCGCCATTTCCAAGTGCCCAAGCACTTGGAAATGCAGCGATGCGGAGATCGCACTTTTCGCTTCGCGTCTTGAAAAATCGCAGGGATGGGATTCTTCAAGACCCCCTGAAGCCGTGCGCGATACCTGAGCCGGATCAAATCGTGAGAAGGCTACGTGGATAGTTCCCCGACGAGTACGCTCCGTGGCAGCACCGAGATCGCCATGTGCTCGGCTACGGTGTATATGCGCCGTAGCTTGTCGAGTATCTCAATCTGCACGCGGTGCTTGAGCAGGCGATCCGGGTCCTCCCGGGCGAGGCGCGTGGCCTGCCGCCTGTGCAAATCGGAAGTGAGCTGCAGGATTGCGTCGCGACTCGCGACAACGGTCTGCGCCGCCCGCTCGTCCTTTTCCACCAGCGCCCGCAGCGCCGAATGCGCCGACTCCTGGATCGTCAGGAACAGTCGCTCCAGCAGGTCGCTGGTCTCTTTCGAAGGGGTGGTGTTTGCCTCCTTCAGGGTCTGGGCCAGCGGTGCCAGCTCGCGGCTGATCGCCGCAGTCATGTTCTCGATGTCGCCGGTGGCGGCAACCAGCCGTGCATGCTCGTCAGCTTCGGCGTCGCTCAATTCGGCACGCCCGACCTGTTGCAGGTAGGCGAGCACCGCTTCCCGCAACACCACGACCTGGTCATGTTGCTGCGACAGTTCGCTGAGATCCCTGGATTCAAGGGCCGACCTGACCTTTGCCAGCATTCCTTCGGTCAGCTCCGCCATGTGGCCGAGCTCCATGCGCGCACGTTCCAGGGCCATCGATGGCACTTGGACCAATTCTTTGTCGAGATACCTGGGGCGGATGATTGCCCGCTCCTCGACCATCCGGTCCGGGATTATCTTGATGGCCATCGCCGCAAACAACGCGGCGAACGGCAGGAATAACAGGGTGTTGGCAGTAGCCCAGAGGGTTGCGGCATTTGCGATCTGGCGTGGCACCTCCTCGGCGAGCCGCTCCACACCCTGCAGATGCGCGGCCGCCGGCGAAATCATCTCGGCGAGCCCCGCGAGCTGGGCGATGAACGGCAACCAGATCACGGCACCCAGCACATTGAACAGGACATGCACGGCTGCCGCGC
>JALOTB010000073.1 GCA_025458165.1 Chromatiaceae bacterium
TCCGGGAGACAAGACTGCCACTGCACACCCAGCGGGTCGGATCTCAGTCCAACGAGCGCCACGGGACGTTCGCCACCCGGTCGATCCAAGGATCGCTCGATGGCTCAGGCAGTTGGAGCCTCCGGGCCGAGATCGACCATCCCCGCCTGCGCTGCGCCACTTATGCACCCGGCGTTCGCGTGGGTCGCGGCGACATCGCGTGCGAGAATGTCCAGTGGCTGACGGCACCTCAGTTCGGCCGCGATCGCCGCCAGTGCAACCAGGCAACTCTGGTGCATACGGCCAACGGCAGGTTCGATCTGCCGCCGGGTGCCACCGACAGCATCAACTGCGTCGGTATCGTGTTGCGCTGCAGCGGCGCCTGCTGAAGGGCATCTTGAGGCGCACCTCCTCCACCTTGTGCCTGTCGTCGTACTCGATCACGATCAAATCAGGCATGGCACCTCATCTCCTTTGTCGACGGACGCGTTGAAGGCGCCCGCCTGGTCCTGAGTCACCCCGGCCGTAACGGTGGCAGAACCGTCGCGATTGACGACTGGTCAGCGGCCCGCGCGGCTTCGCGCCCGAACTGGTCCCGGCCGGCGTCGAGGGAGGCCATGCGGTCGCGATCCAGCGCAACGCTGTCGGCGCGGTGGCGCAGGAGTCCCAGGCGCCCTGTTCCCACCGACACCCCCTCGGCCACGGCCCCTGCGGTGCTCTCGTGCGGCGCGCGGTTACCAACACGGCAGAGAACCCAATGCTGGGATCCACCACCGCACGATCGTCGCGCCGCGCGGGTGGCGATTACGGGCTTGCCGATTGTCAGCTCCGATCTGCTGCCAAATCGGCAGAGGGACGACCAGTTCTCCCCCGCACCCTTGAGTGCATGGTGCCCGTTGATGAGGGCGGCGCCGATTTCCGCCGCCAGGCTCCCGGACACCTGTCAAATTGGCAGACGTCCGCGCCGTTAGGGTTTGGCTTTCGACGACGCTGGGTCCCGGGGGTTGCGACCGGGGACCCCCGGGGGCTGACTTGGCCAGTTGGCCGTAGCTGAAAGAGTCGCGCATCCTTCTGATTATTCGAGCGCTTTTTACAGCAGCGCGCGCCCGATGCCGCAGCCGTGGCACGCCGGTTGCATGTCTCAACGGACCCGTCGCGGGCACTCGGTATCCGAGCGGTCGTCTCAAGAGCGCTTTGCGAATTCAAGGTACCCGTGCGGGGTGGGGATGCCCGCAATCCTCAAGCGCCTAACCGTTTGAGCCTCGCGCAAGCGGAGCCGCCTTTCGATTCGCGTCGCGGGAATCGCGAGGGAAGGCGCTTTTCGAGGTCCCCTCAAATTGGTCGTGGAGACTTGGATCGGAGATCGATCGGTGCTTGACCCAAATCGTGCAAGAGTGGATGGCGGGAATGCACAGCCCGCGGGTCATGCCCGCAACGGGTTACCCCCGCTCGCTCAGAACCGGTACAGACCGATAGACCCATCGGGAGCGAAGTCCTCGCTCCGAGGTTCTCGTTGGCCGCTTGTCGTCGGGCCGGTTCGTCGATGGCCCGCGGCGCCCGGGCCACTGTCGCGGACTGCCGATACGGATGTCGCGCCCTGCTTGGAGGTCGTGACTCCGGGTGTCCATTCGCGCCGCAGGACGGCGCCCTCGCCGAAAAGGGCCGAAACCAGGTCCGGCCGGACCAGGTTACAGCACCCGAATACGTTCGACTTGCGCCTTTGTGCTCTCCCTCGACCAGGTCCTGCCTTCGCCGGGGGGCCCGGAGCAATGCCTGGGCGCGCCTGCTTGGAGCCCCCTCCCACCGATGGACTGATTCACCACCGACCCGCGGCTCCGCGATGACCAATCCCAAGCTGACCCCTATCAATCAATCGGTGACGGATTGCGCTCGCTGCCCCGTCCGGCGTATCGCCTTGTTCAAACAGGTACCGGAAGACAAGCTGCACTGGACCCAAGAGTACCGCAAGGGTCAGTACCTCCTCCGTGCCCGCGAGCACCTCTACTACGAGAATGAGGAGCACCCGGTCGTCTACACCCTGTTCGACGGCTGCATCAAGCTGTACAAGACGCTCCACACCGGCAAGATGCAGGCGATGCGTTTCGCCCTCCCCGGCGATTTCCTCGGGTTCCAGGGGGACCTCTGCAACGCCATGCACCACGGGGCCCAGGCATTGACCGACTGCGTCCTGTGCGCTTTCCCAAAGGCGGCCGTGTCCCGCATGCTCTGCGAGTGCCCCGAAATCGCCACGGAGCTGATCGACAAGAACGCCCGCGTCATGGCTACTTGCCAAGAGCACTTGTTGAGCACGGGCGCACGCAATGCCATCGAGAGCATCGCGTTCACCTTGGTCGAGCTCAACCACCGGCTCAAGCAGTTCCGGGTACTCCGCACGGAAAGCCCGGCGCTGGCCGGAAGCGGCATTCCGATGACCCAGGAGGACCTCGCCGACGCCGTGGGCCTCACCCCGATCCATGTCAATCGCACCCTCAGGCAGCTACGGGAGATGGGTATGGTCTTCTGCGCAAAGGGTCGGATCGACGTGATTGACGAGGAGGGGCTCAAGGACATGGCAAGGTTTAACCCAAAACACATCGAGGACGCCTATATGTTGTAGCCCATCAGAATAAAGGGCGTCCGCGAATCCCGGGCACCGCTCCCTGCATAACGAAACGCTGCCTGATTGGCCACCCTGACCAACAGCCAACAGGGGAGTCGAACGCAAAAGTTCCGACGCAAGTCGAAACATGCGATCCCCGCTTTGGTCGATGTTCAGGTGCCTGGGCATTTGAACATGGCGGCACCTCGGTGTGCTGCACGGGCACGTTGAGCTGACCTTGAAAAATCCCATCCCTGGGAATCTTCAAGGCACGAAACGAAAAGTGCGACTCACGCTTCGCTACTCTTTGCAGTGCTTGCCCACCTGAGAAGGCCAGCACATCCCTGTGTGGCACCGACACCTTGAATTCTTCGAGGTGCCCTTGCGTTTCTCAAAGTGTCCCGAGCCTGGCGCATCATCCTATCCTGCTCGGCACACGCTGAATGATTCAGCGCGTGCCTAACCTAGGTTAAATACAACGTCGCGCCGCACCGCTACTCTAACGTCCAGCATGTTCTATGAGAGGCGCCGGCCCAAGACATCAAGGCGCCCGAGGGTGGAGGTTCAATGACGATGAGCAATCGGAATCCCTACCGGAGGCAGTTATTCGGGCGAAAGCGCTATGCCCGCCTGGCCAACGGTCCTCCGCGCCACACAGCTCGCGTCCATTGATGCGGCGCGAAGCCAAAAGGCGCGCCTGTGCTTCGCTTGTGTAGCAAGCGCTTGGGCGCCTGCCATGCGCTGGGCATCGCTGGCCCGCCAGGGACCTTGTAGTGCTCAAGCTCCCAATTAAGAGATTGATGGCGCCGACCCGAGATTGCGCCGTGCGACGACAGGCGCGGGTGCCCTAAGGACTGCAGCTCGGGGGCGGCTCAATCCACCGATCATCGGCCCGGATCGTATTCGCCCGGACCCTCGGCCGCTTGCGCCGCTAGGGTTCGGCGGCGGGTCGAGCCTTGCTATCTGGAGAGCCCGACCGTGGGATACCTAATGCCCATCGCCTTTACCGCACTCTGCGCCCTCGCCTGGGTGAGCGCCGGCGCAGACACGCCCAAACCCGTTTACCTCAGCGCAAAATGGGACCCGATCCATTTCAAGCCCGCAATCGAAACAGCCACGGACGAGCAATGCCTCACCTGTCACCGTGAAGTGTTGGAGCGCCGTCCGAGGTCGCAGACCATCTCCGGTGAATCCAGCAGCGACTTGCAGGCCTGGTACCAGACGCTCGGCGTCTATCGCGGCGAGCAAGAGAGCTTCCACCGCCGCCACTTGGTTACCCCCGACGCCAAGCGCTTGATGGACTTCCGCTGCAACACCTGCCACCAGGGCCACGACCCGAAAGACGAGATCTCGGGCTCCGCCGATGACACGCAGCGCGACCTGACGTCGCGCAAGAGCGTCGATCCGGAGATCTGCGTGATGTGTCACGGCAAGTTCGACTGGGAGATCATGGCTGGACTCGCCGGCGACTGGCCAGCGGTCCGTGACCAATTCAAGGACGACTGCGTCACCTGCCACAAGGAATACCGCACGGTACGCCACCAGCTCAGTTTCCTCAACACCGAGGAGATCGAGGAGGCCGGGAAGGAGAGCGGCGACTCCTGTTACGGCTGCCACGGCGGGCGGGCCTGGTACGCGATCCCTTATGCCTATGTCCGTCGCCCTTGGCTAGAGCGCATGCCCGAGGTCGAGCCCGATTGGGCGCGCGGCCGGCCCACCGAATACGACGAGCGTTTTCGGCGCTGACAAGTCAGGAGTTCGGGAGAATGAGCATCAAGCAAAAGATTGACGGGGTCTTGTCGCGTTCCCTCAAGATGAACCGGCGCAGCTTATTGAAGGCCGGCGCCGTAGCGGCCGCCTCGATTGGTACCGGCGGGCTGGTTCGTACCAAGGACGCCGCCGCCTTCGCGTATCCCGACTATCCCACGGACGACGCGCTGGAGACGGTGGTTACGAGCTGCGCCCACAACTGCGGTTCGCGCCACGTGCTGGTGGCCCACAAAAAGGGCAACGTGATCGTGCGTCTCTCCTCCGACGACGGGACTCACCAGCGCGGCGGCTGCTATGGAAAGGACACCGAGGAAGAGCCCCAATTACGCGCCTGTCTGCGAGGTCGCGCCTATCGCGAGCGCATTTATTGCCCGGAGCGGCTGCTCTATCCGATGATCCGGGTCGGGGAGCGCGGTGAGGGTCGATTCCGCCGGGCGACCTGGGACGAGGCGCTGGATCTGGTGACGGACAAGCTCATTGCGATCAAGGACCGATATGGGCACCAGGCGATCCTCGATCAGAGCTATGCCGGGTCATCCTATGGCGTCCTGCACAAGTCCGACCAGATCGAGGGGCTCCAGGGACGTTTCCTGGGGATGTTCTCCTGCCGGACCAGCTCTTGGTCCGTCCCCTCTTATCAGGGGACCACCACCAGCTCGCGTTGGACCTTTGGCACCATCGAGGACGGCAGCGAAGACGACACCTTCGCGCATTCCAAGCTGATGATCATGTGGGGCTGGAACCCCGCTTACACCTTCCACGGGGGAAACACGGTCTACTACATGCGGCTCGCCAAGCAGCGGGGCTGCAAATTTGTCAGCGTCGACCCGCAGTACACCGACACCGCGGCGGTCTTCGATGCCTGGTGGATTCCCATCAAACCCGGGACCGATGCGGCCATGATGGCCGGGATGGCCCATTACATTTTCACCCACGACCTGCAGGACCAGGCCTTTATCGACAAGTTCGTCCAGGGCATGGACCCGGGGACCATGCCCGGTTGGGCATCGACCTCGCCGAACGGCCGCGAGAGCTTCAAGGAGTACATCCTCGGGACCCATGACGGCCGGCCCAAGACGCCGGAATGGGCGGCGGAGATCTGCGGCGTCGCCGCCGACGACATCAAGAAGCTGGCTGCGATGTATGCCACCACCAAGCCCGCCGCGCTCAAGGCGTGCTGGGGTCCGGGCCGCGCCGCATATGGCGAGCAATTCAACCGGATGGCGGCCGCGCTCCAGGCGATGACCGGGAACATCGGCATTCTCGGTGGCTGCGCTGAGGGGGTCGGTAAGGCCTGGCACGCGGAGGCGGTCGCCTATCCCTACGATCAGTACTCGAACATCTGGTTCGCTTCGATCAAATCCGACCGCTGGGCGTACATCGTCAACAACTATCCGAACGTCTCGCGCGAGGAGGCGGGACTATGGCCAAGGGGGGACGGGCTCGACGGGGTGGTGCCCAATATCCGCGGGATCTTCTGGCAGGGCTCGGACTGGCTCAATCAGCTCACCAACATCAACGCCGAGGTCGAGGCGATCAAGAAGCTGGACCTGGTGGTCTGCCTCGATCAGACGATCACGCCCTCGGGGCTGTTCGCCGACGTGCTGCTGCCCATCTGCACCCACTTCGAGCGGCACGACGTGGCCCTGCCCTGGTACAAGGGCCATTACTACATCCATCGCCCCAAGGTCATCGACCCATTGGGAGAGTCCAAGACCGACTTCCAGGTCTTCACGGAGCTTGCCTACCGAATCGGCCACAAGACGGGGATGGGCGATCGGTTCGGGCAGACCTATAACCCCCGTGCCACCCGCGATTACTGGAACAACCCCGGCCCGGTCGATGAGGCCTATCTGAGGGCCTGGTGGGAAGACCGGGTCATGGCCCACCAGCATGTCGAGATGCCGTGGAACGAGTTCAAGCGACTCGGCATCTATAAGTTCAAGCTGGATCGGCCGCACGTAGGCTTCCAGGACCAGATCGAGCAGGGCCTCCCTTTCCCGACCGCGTCGGGTAAGATCGAGATCCTGTCCAGCGAATTGGCGCAGATAGACGATTGGACCAGGACCCGCTACGGCTACCACATTCCCTCCATCCCGAAGTGGATCGAGCCATTCGAGTCGCTCAACCACCACGAGAAACGCAAGCGGCACCCCTTTCACATGATTACGCCGCACCCACGCAATCGCACCCATTCCATCTTCCACAACATTGCCAGTCTCCAAGAGGCCTGCCCCCACGAGATGATGATCAACACGGTGGACGCCGAGCGACTCGGCGTGCGCACCGGTGACGTCGTCGAGGTGTTCAACGACCGGGGCCGGATCGTGGTGCCGGTCTATGTCTCACAGCGCTGTATGCCCGGGGTGGTGGTCTGCCCCGAGGGGACGTGGATCGATCTCGACGATACGGGCGTCGACCGGGGTGGCAATCCCAACCTGCTCACGGCCGACGAGCCGAGCCCCGCCGGTTCATTCGCTTACAACACCATCCTGGTGGATATCAAGAAGACCGACCTGGAGTTTCGTCCCGGTTGGGACGAGCTATCGGTCTCCCGCAGTCATGTCTTCGGCCGCGACCTCTAGGAGTCTCCAGCATGTCCGATACAATGACCACGGGCCCCGCGGACCGATCAAAGATCAAGGTCGCCATCAAGCGCCGAAAGCGCGAGACCTACACGCCGGTCGTCCCGGAGACCCAGCTCGGCTTCGTGCATAACAATGTCGACTGCATCGGCTGCCGCGCCTGCGAGATTGCCTGCAAGGACAAGAACGGATTGCCGCCCGGACCGCGCTTCCGGCGGGTCCAGTACGTCGAGGGTGGGATCTATCCGGCCCCCTATGCCTACAAGGTCAACGTCGCCTGCAACCACTGCGCCGAGCCTGCGTGCCTGCCGACCTGCCCGACCGGGGCGATTTCGAAGCGCAAGGACAACGGGGTGGTCGATATTGACTCGACCCTGTGCATCGGCTGTCGCCGCTGCGAGGCGGCCTGCCCCTATGGTGCCCCGCAATTCATCCCGGGCCTGAACATCGTCTCCAAATGCAACCTGTGCATCGACGAGCTAGACGCGGGCCGTAAGCCCTACTGCGTCATGGCGTGCATGATGCGCGTGCTCGACATCGGTCCGATCGACCAGCTAAGGGCCAACACCTACCAGACAAAGGCGGTCGGGCCGGATGATGAGCCGGTGCGGACGGTCAAGGGCTTCGCGGACCCACGGCTCACCGATCCGTCGATCGTCTTCGTGGCCCATCGCAAGGGCAAGGTGGACTGATGGCCCGAATGAAGAGCAAGCGAGCCTCCGGGTTCCGCCAAGTTGGAGGAGAATCACCATGAGAGTCATCTTGGCATTGTTGCCGCTTGTTCTCGCCGCCGCGCCGGCTGACGCCCTCGACCTGGAGAACGCAAAGCGGATCAATCGCTCCTGCGCACTGTGCCACGGCGGCTATGGCCAAGGCACGCCCGGCACCATGTCGCCCAGACTCGCCGGCCTACCGGCGGGCTACTTAGCGAAGGAGCTACGCTACTATCGCGACGGGGTGCGGCACCATGCCCCAATGATCGTCGCGTCCAGCGTCGATTCGATGACTGACAAGGATATCGACGACATCTCCGAGTATCTCGCCGGGGTGGATCTGCGCACCCTCAGGCTGCCGGAGATCCCCGCCTATACCAAAGGAGACGCCGAGAGGGGCGAGGCGCACTATATGGATGAGTGCAAGGGCTGCCATCTGCGCAGCGGTCTCGGCAAGGAGAGCAAGGATATCCCACCCTTGGCCGGCCAATACGGCAGCTACCTATTCGGGCAGATGAAGCGGTTCCAGAACAAGGAGCGCCATCACGACGACGACCCGGAGGACGCGACATTCGACGAGCTCGACGATGAGGTTCTGGACGACCTGGTCACCTTCCTTACCACACTGCCCCCGCACGGTCCCCTCGACGAGGTCGCGCCGTTCGAGCTTGGTACCGGGTCCATGGGGGCGGTGGGGATGATGGGCGGCATGGGCGCGATCGGTCGCGCCGGGACCGTGGCTGCGACACAAGCCACGGGTCAGACGGACACGGCGACAAGGTTCGCCGGGCGTTTCAAGGTGCTACCGTCGGGCGACATCCTGCTCACGCCCACCAACCAGGACATGCGCTCGGTCACTGGCCTCTCCGGCGACTTCGAGGTCACCGAGAACGGGCTGCTGTTCTTTCCCAGATGACCTCGCGCCGGCCCCGGACGTCATGACACCCGGGGGGGTGCGGTGCGGTCGGACCCCACCATTCATAGGAGGCAATTCCGTGTCACACTCGACCCGATGGCTGATCGCCGCGAGCCTCGCGATTCTCGCCCTCGCCGTCTCGGCCCAGGACCGACCCCAGGTAGAGATCCACGACATCTCCCAGACGGTGGTCAAGATGAGTCTTCAGAGCGGGGTGAGCCTGGCCGACGCCAGCGCGGCGATGCTTTCCAAGGCGGCGGAGCTCAATTGGAAGCTGGTCGGTCGCCAGGAGGTCCACGCGGAGATTCGGGCGAGGGGCGAGGAGTCGCCGCACCTGGAGATCCTCCAATTCTGCGACCCGGACGAAGCGATCGAGATGGTACGCAAGGACCCAATTTATTCGGCGTACATGCCCTGCCGCATCGCCCTGGTGGAGGACGCCCAGGGAAAGCCTTGGTTGTTCATGCTCAATCTCGACATGCTGATCAACAGCAGCTCGCTGCCCAGCGACCTCCAAGAGCTGGCCATCCGGGTCAATCAGGCGATGCTGACCATTATGACCTCGGGCGCCACAGGGGAGTTCTGAGGCCGATCGCTGCGTTCGTGTCGTCGCGGACCGCACGCGGCGACACGGTGCTTGCGTCAAGGTCCTCGATGACCGCGCGGGTGCAGCCCGAGACGAGCCTCTCGGAACGGTGCTTGTATCTGGGGCCGGAGCGGTCGAAGACCGCGCGAGTAGGCTGTCGGAAAAAGGTCCGCGGGCGGGCGTCGTCGACGGACCCGAGGTCGTGCTTGTCTTCAACGACCACGAGGACCTGCCGTCGGCCGCGCCACTAACCTTCGACACCCTGCGGATCGGCGACCAAAGACAACCCTGCCTGGGGGCTCCGGTGGCCGCCAGATTCCACCCGGGCACGCCCTTGCCGATCTCGATCTGCCCTTCGCCTATACCGCGGGCTGGAGCACCAACGCGCTGCTGGCCTTCCTCGACGCCTGGCTGGTGAACGCCTGGGGTACGGGTACGGTCGATGAGCTCTACCGCTACCGGATGCTGGGGCAAGTGCCGCAGGTCAAGCCTCCACGCTGGTCCCTGGCCCGGGTTGTCCTCGTTTGGATCGATTGCTGGCATCGGGATATCGTGACCAAGGCTATCGCGGACGGCCGACGGTAACCCCACACGCCAGACTGTCGTGTACGATTGGGGGCACGACTCAAGGGGGTACCGGAGGCCGCGGAGAGGTCCGGATGAACGACACAGAGAAGCACGAGGAGCCGTTCCTCAAGGCCTTCCGCGGCAGCTTCACCTCGGCGCTGCGCTGGCCGCAGCTCGACGTCCTGTGGGAGCGCATCCGCGAGCGGGCCGACGCCGGCTGGTACCTGTACGCAGTCGGTGAGCCGCCCCCGGCCGAGGCGGCCAACGCCGAGCAGGTGCTGACGTTCGTGACCGAGATCGACCGGCTCCTGCGCGCCGAGCACCGCGAGAGCTACTGCGGGATCGTTTACGCCGACGACCCGGCGGCACCGACCTTCGTGAAGATCTACGACCCCCACAACCTGGGCGTCTCCTGCGGCTACAGCGACAATCCGCCTCTGCCGGGCTGGGTGATGAGCTGTATCCCGCCGGTCGACCTGCCCTCCACTCGGATTCTGCCGCGGAGCCGCCGCCACTGGTGGCAGCGGCTGTTTCACTCCGCCGGCTGAGCCCTCAGCCCTGGACCGACCAATCTTTGTGGAGAAGCCCGCGATGACGAGAGCGATCATCCGCACCGACCGCGCCCCGCAGGCGATCGGCACCTATTCTCAGGCCGTGAAGGTCGGCGATACCGTGTATCTTTCGGGTCAGATCCCGCTGGTGCCCGAGACCATGGAGCTGGTCGAGGGCGACGTCGAAGCGCAGATCCGCCGCGTCTTCGACAACCTGGCGGCGGTTGCCCAGGCGGCCGGGGGCAGCCTCGACGACCTGGTGAAGCTCAATGTCTTCCTGACCGACCTCGCCGACTTCCCAGTCGTCAACCGGGTGATGGCCGAATACCTGCACGAGCCTTACCCGGCGCGAGCCGCGGTCGGCGTCGCCGCTCTACCGCGCGGCGCGGCCGTGGAGATGGACGGGATCCTCTTCCTCGACCGCTAGCGCAACCGATCCAAGCCCCACGCCGGCTCGAGCGGCGCGGCCCTCGTTCCGGCGACCCGGGCGCGCGATAGCCCGACGACCCCGGCCCGTTGATCTCCCCAACCCCCAACCACATCCAACCGCTGACGGAGCCAACCCATGACAAGTTTTTGGGACACCCTTTACCTGATCATCTCGGTCTTCCTGTTCGTCGCCTACCTGATCGTGCTCTTCCACGTCGTCGTCGATCTGTTTCGCGACGCCGAGCTCGGCGGAGGCTACAAGGCGCTGTGGCTGATCGCCCTGATCTTCCTGCCCCTGCTCACCGCCCTCGTCTACGTCATCGCCCGCGGCAAAGGCATGGCCGGGCGCCAGCGGGCCGCTGTCCAACGGGCGCAGTCGGAAACCGAGGCCTATATCCGCCAGGTGGCGGGCAAGTCCCCGGCGGAGCAGATCGCCGATGCCAAGGCCCTGCTCGACGCCGGCACCATCACGGCCACCGAGTACGAGCGGCTCAAGGCCAAGGCGCTCGCCTAGGCACCTCACCCGCAACGGACGAGGCCGGGCGCGCCGTGTCGCTCGGCCGGTCCCAAAACACAGCTCGGAGGGTTCGCGATGGAGCTCTTGGAAGGCGTCCTCAGAATCGAGTCGTTCCTCGCCGTGACCATCGGCATCGTCGTCCTCTTCGTGGGCAAGCGGCTGAATGAGAAGATCCGCTTTCTGCGCGACTTCAGCATCCCCGAGCCCGTCACCGGCGGCCTCTTGTTCTCGGTGCTGTTCACCCTGGTCTATCTCGCCACGGACGTGGCGGTCGAGTTCGAGCTGCGCGCCCGGGACGTGCTGCTCGTCTATTTCTTCACCACCATCGGCATCAACGCCAGCGCCCGTGACCTGCTCGCCGGTGGGCGCCCGCTGGTGATCCTGCTGGGTATCACCATCGCCTTCATGTTCCTACAGAACCTGACCGGCATCGGCGTGGCCGCCCTGTTCGACCTGCCGGCCGCGGTCGGCGTCATTGGCGGAACCGTGTCACTGATCGGCGGTCACGGCACCACCATCGCCTGGGCGCCGACCATCGCGGCCGAGCACGACATCCCCAATGCCATGGAGATCGGCATCGCGAGCGCCACGTTCGGGCTGATCCTCGCGAGTCTGATGGGGGGCCCGATCGCCAAATTCCTCATCAACCGGCAACGGCTGACGCCGGCATCGGCGGCGGTGGAGGAGGTACAGGACGTCGGCCTGACCGACAAGCAAGAAAAGGCCGGGATCGGCCATCTCGACTTCTTGGGGGCCGTGCTGGCGGTGCATGTCTGCATCATCATCGGCTGGTTCCTCAACGAGCTGATCGCGGGGCTCGGGCTGCACCTGCCGCTGTTCGTGACCTGCCTCTTCGCCGGCATCCTGCTGACCAACCTGATGCCAAAGAACCTGCCGAGCCTGACCGGCAAGCCCTGGCCGACCCGCAGCCCGGCGATCGCGCTGATCGCCGACATCGCGCTCGGGACCTTCCTCGCCATGTCGCTGATGAGCATGCAGCTCTGGACGTTGGTGGAGCTGGCGGCGCCGATCTTCACCATCCTCGCCGCGCAGTTCCTGCTCGCGGTCACGGCCACGCTCCTGATCCTCTTCCCCCTGATGGGGCGTGACTACGACGCCGCGGTGGTCTGCGCGGGCTTTGGCGGCATCACGCTCGGCTCGACTCCGACGGCGATCGCCAACATGGCCGCGGTCACCCACCGCTTCGGTGCCTCGCACCGGGCCTTCATCATCGTCCCGCTGGTGGGGGCCTTCTTCATCGACCTGACCAACGCCCTGGTCATCCCGTTCTTCTTGCGGACGTTCTGAGCGGGAAGTGCCGGGTCGGGCGATCGAGCTCGCAAGCACGAACGGTTCTATTCCCGCGATGATCCGGGCTATGATCGAGGTGTACCGCCTTTGTACGAGGTCCGCCATGCGTCTGCTCGCCCGCCTGGTCCCACTCGCCTCCGCGGCATTGCTCTCCGCCTGCGCATCCGCCTCCAACCCAACCGCGACCAGCGCAAGCGCGACCGGCGCGGGGACCAAGGTCCAGCCGGCGGTCGGCTGGTCCGAGACCCGCACACGATCCGCGGCAGCCGAGCGCGGCAGCTACCGGGGCGACTTCAGCCACTACCCGGCGGCCGCCGAGCTCAAGGATCGGCTGGTGCGCGAGCACGGCTTCGACCGCGGCGAGCTGGAGCGCATCTTCTCTCGCATCGAGCGCCAGCAGTGGATTCTCGACTTCATGAATAAGCCGACGGCGCGGCCCTCGACCACCCCGACCGGGGCCTGGGACCGCTACCGCGCGAAGTTCGTCACCGACGCCAACATCGCGAGCGGGCTGCGCTTCTGGCGCCAGTATGACGCGGTGCTTGACCGCGCCTCGGCCCGGTACGGGGTCCCGCCCGAGTACATCGTCGCCATCATCGGGGTGGAGACGCGTTGGGGCAGCTACATGGGCAAGCATCGGGTGATCGACGCGCTCGCCACCATCGCCTTCGACTACCCGCGACGCGCCGAGTACTTCACCGGCGAGCTGGAATCCTTCCTAATCATGACGCGCAACGAGGGCCTGGACCCGTTCAGGCCCGTAGGCTCCTACGCCGGTGCCATGGGGCTCGGGCAGTTCATGCCGTCGAGCTTCCTGCGCTACGCGGTGGACTTCGACGGGGACGGCCGGCGCGACCTGTGGAACCCGGTCGATGCCATCGGCAGTGTCGCCAACTACTTCGCCGGCCATGGCTGGCGCACCGGCGAGGCCGTCACCGTCCGGGCGCAAGCGAGCGGCAGCGGGGCGCAGGCGATGAAAACCGGATTCGACACCCGCTACAGCCCCGCCGATTTGCGCCGCGCGGGCATAAACGCGGCATCCACTGGCGGCGCGGATGAGGTGAGCCTGATCCGACTCGACGCCAAGGGCGGCTACCAATACTGGCTCGGGCTGCCCAACTTCTACGTCATTACCCGCTACAACCACAGCAGCTACTATGCCATGGCCGTGCACCAGCTCGCCCAGGAGCTGCGCACGCGCCGCGGGCTGCCGGGTCCGGTGGTCACCCAGCGCGTCGAGGGCGCCGGGGAGCCTCCGCTCTAGGCGGCGGCCGGCTCAGTCGCCCAGGACGGTGACGGTCACCGTGCGGCGGTGGGCCCGGGCGCGGTGCTCGTAGAGATAGATCCCCTGCCAGGTGCCGAGCGCGCAGCGTCCGCTAGTCACCGGTAGGGTTAGATCCATCTTGGTCAGGATGGCGCGGACGTGAGCGGGCATGTCGTCCGGCCCCTCGTCGGTATGGTCAAAGATCGGCTCGCCATCCGGCACCAGGCGGGCGAGAAAGGCCTCCAGGTCGCGGCGCACGGTCGGGTCCGCGTTCTCGCACAGGATCAGCGAGGCGCTGGTGTGGTGCACGAAGACCTGGCAGATCCCCGTCTCGATCCTCGACTCGCGCACCACCCGGGCTACCTCGGCGCTGATGTCGTAGGTGCCGCGCCCGCGGGTCGCGACCGTCAATCGCTGTTGGATGACCATTCGCCGACTCCTCCTCGCCAAAACCCAGCGCAACCCTAAAGTGGAGCTGCTACCCGAGCAAGCGCTCGACCAGATGCCGGTGACCGGGCTGCGCGGGGTGGGGCCGCGTCTCGCCGAGCGCCTCTCGCGCCTCGGCATCGAGAGCGTGGGCGATCTGCTGTTTCATCTCCCGCTGCGCTATCAGGACCGTACCCGGCTGGTGCAGATCGCGGCGCTCCGAGCGGGCGACGAGGCATTGGTCGAGGGCGAGATCGCCGACGCCCGCATCGGGTTTGGCCGTCGGCGATCGCTCCGTGTCTGGCTGACGGACGGCGGCGCGGGCGGGCTGCTCCTGCGCTTCTTCCATTTCTCGAACGCCCAGGCCGCGGCGCTCCGCCCCGGCGTGCGACTGCGCTGCTTCGGCGAGGTGCGTCAGGGGCCCGAGGCGCTGGAGATGGTCCACCCGCAGTACCGGAGCGCCACCGCGGCCGAGCCGGGCTCGACCGAGGAGGCGCTAACCCCGATCTACCCCACCACCGAGGGCCTGCAGCAGTCCACCTGGCTGGCCCTCACCGACCAGGCCCTGGCGCGCCTCTCCGCTGGCCTCCCAGAGCTGCTGCCGCCCGGACTCTGCGATGGACTCGGCCTGCCCCCGCTGACCGAGGCCCTGAGCACCCTGCACCGGCCCCCGCCCGACCTGCCCGCCGAGCGCCTGCGCGAGCGCGACCATCCGGCGCGGCGGCGGCTTGCCTTCGAGGAGCTGACCGCCCACCAGGTGAGTCTGCGGCGCTTGCGTCGCCGCCAGCAGCAGGCCCAGGCCCCGCGGCTCGCGGGCGACGGCCGGCTGCGCGCCCGCTTCCTCCGTGACCTGCCCTTCGCGCTGACCGCCGCGCAGCGCCGGGTTGCTGAGGAGATCGCCGAGGATCTCGGCCGGCCCCACCCGATGCTCCGTCTGCTGCAAGGGGACGTCGGCTCGGGCAAGACGGTCGTGGCCGCGCTGGCGGCCCTGCAAGCGGTCGAGGCCGGCCAGCAGGCCGCGATCATGGCCCCCACCGAGCTCCTCTCCGAGCAGCACTGGCGCAATCTGCATCGCTGGCTCGCACCCCTGGGCCTCGACCCCGTCTGGCTCGCGGGGCGGCACAAGGGGCGCGAGCGCGCCGAGGTCATCGAGGCGATCGCCGGCGGGACCGCTGGACTGGCGGTGGGGACACACGCGCTGTTTCAGGACGACGTCGAGTTCGCCGAGCTCGGGCTCGTCATCATCGACGAGCAGCACCGCTTCGGCGTCCACCAGCGCCTGCGTCTGCGCGAGAAGGGGGCGCGGGACGGGCGGGCGCCGCACCAGTTGATCATGACCGCGACCCCGATCCCGCGCTCACTGGCGATGACCATCTACGCCGATCTCGACCTCTCGGTGATCGACGAGCTCCCTCCCGGACGCACGCCGGTTACCACGGTCGCGCTGCCCGACGGGCGCCGCGAGGAGGTCATCGACCGCGTGCGCCAGGCCTGCGCCCAGGGTCGCCAGGCCTATTGGGTGTGTACCCTGATCGAGGACTCCGAGGCCCTTCAGTGCCAGGCCGCCGAGGAGACCGAACGGCTGCTCAGCGCCGCGCTCCCCGGGCTGCGGGTGGGCCTGGTTCATGGGCGGATCAAGGGGGCGGAGCGCGAGACGGTCATGGCCGAGTTCGCCGCTGGTCGGGTCGATCTGCTGGTTGCGACCACGGTGATCGAGGTGGGTGTGGACGTCCCCAACGCCAGCCTGATGATCGTCGAGAACCCCGAGCGACTCGGCCTCGCGCAGCTCCATCAGCTTCGCGGGCGGGTCG
This sequence comes from Chromatiaceae bacterium, assembly GCA_025458165.1. Taxonomy (GTDB): domain Bacteria; phylum Pseudomonadota; class Gammaproteobacteria; order Chromatiales; family Chromatiaceae; genus JALOTB01. The sequence continues at coordinate 16,025 of JALOTB010000073.1, forward strand.
GCCGCGGGGCGGTCGACAGCCACTGTGTCCTGCTCTACCGGGCGCCACTCTCGCGCACCGCGCGCGAGCGTATCGACCTGCTGCGGCGGACGAGCAACGGCTTCGAGATCGCCGAGGCAGACCTGCGCATGCGCGGGCCCGGCGAGGTCCTCGGCACCCGCCAGACCGGCGAGCTCGCCATGCGCATCGCCGACCCCGCCGCCGATGCCGCCATGCTCCCGGCCGCCCGCCACGCCGCCGAGCGCATCCTCGACGAGCACCCAGAGCTGGTGCGCCCGCTCATCCTTCGCTGGCTCGGCCCCAAGGCCGAATACGGCGGGGTGTGAGGCACATCGGCCTCCGGCTGACCCGGGCATTGGGGCGAAGCTCCGCGCAACGGACCCGCGCACGCCGGAAGACCTCGCCGGGTGCCGGGGATGGGTGGCTCGCCGTTACCTCGGGGAGCCGACCACAGTCACGCCCGGTAAGGCGGGAGCGAGAGGTTCCAGCGGATCGCGGCGAGGCGCAGCCCGGTGCACGCGCTGAATGCGACCCCTGCGGCGAGCCAGGTGCTGGCGCCCAGGGCATCGAGCCCCACATACAGCGCGCTGCCCAGCAGTGCGGCCAGCGCGTAGATTTCCTTCTGCAGCACCAGCGGGACCTCGTTGCAAAGGATGTCCCGGATCATTCCCCCGACGATCGCCGTGGTGACCCCCATCATGACCGCGATCGCGCCGTTGGTCCCGGCCGCGAGCGCGACCTGCGTACCGGCCACCGCGAACAACCCCAGTCCAAGGGCATCGGCGATCCGCAGCCAAAGGAGACGCGACTCAAGCAGGTGCGCCCAGACGAAGGTGACCGCGGCGGCCATCAGGCAAACCAAGAGGTAGTACGGATCGGCGATCCACGCCACGGGATGCAGATCAAGGAGCAGATTGCGCAGCGTACCCCCGCCGAGCCCGGTGACGATCGCGACGACGGCGAAACCAAAGGGATCGAGACGTATCCTTGCCGCGGCGAGCCCACCGGACAGCGCGAAGACGAACGTGCCGGCGAGGTCGAGCGAGTAAATGAGCGGGCCCATGAGCGGAGATCCTATCACCGGCAGGTCGGCCGCCGGGAGCAAGCCCTGTGGCAACCTCGCGGGGGTGGCTGAGACCTATGCGGCGTCTTGACCAGGCGGACCGCGCCTTCTACCGCCCCGCCACGGACCGGATTCATCTGCCGCCGCGGAGTAGCTTCAAGACCGCGGACACTATTCGGGCCACGGCCCTGCACGAGGTTGCCCACGCGACAGGCCATCCCAGCCGTCTGGACCGGGACCTGGCCCACCCCTTCGGCAGCGTCGGCTACGCCAAGGACGAGCTTCGCGCCGAGATCGCCTCCCTGATGATCGGCGACCAGCTTGGCATCGGCCACGACCCCGGCCAGCATGCCGCCCGCCTCAAGAGCTGGGTCCAGCTCCTCAAAGAGGACCCGAAGGAGATCCTGCGGGCGTCAAGGGATGCGGATAAGATCAGCAACTACGTGCTGGAACCTGAGAAGGGCCGGGTGCCCACGAACATGGAGAAGCTGCCCCAGGTCGATCGCCCGGCCGCACCCGAAAAGGTCGGGCGCCAACCGGCGCCGCCGTGAGTCAGGGTCGCGGGCGGACGCGATAGATGATTCCGTTGCGATGGAGCGGATGAATGAGCCGATTGATCCTGGACGTGCCGGACGACTCCCTGTTGTCGCTCAAGTTGTCCGATGAAGCCGCCGCGGCGGAGATCCGCCTCGCGGCCTCCGTGAAGCTCTACGAGCTCGGGCGCCTGTCGTCCGGGGCGGCGGCGCGTCTCGCCGGTATCCCGAGGACCCTGTTCCTGAGCAAGCTGGCTGACTACGGCGTCGATACCTTCCGCCTCACCGACGACGAGCTGGAGCGCCAGACATCCCTTGTCTGACGTTATCTGCAATACCTCGCCGCTCCAGTACCTTCACCAGATCGGGCATCTGGAACTGTTACCGAAACTGGTCTCGCGGATCACTGTCCCGACCGCGGTTGCCGAAGAGCTGGCCGAGGGTCAGCGCCGAGGTCTCGATCTTCCCATCCCGGAAGAGCTGCCGTGGGTCGACCTGCGCGCTCCATCAAGCGAAAAGGTCGTCCGCCTGGTCGCTGATCTCGGTCCCGGCGAGACTGGCGTTCTGCTTCTGGCGCTGGAGCGTACCAATCCGGTCGTGATCCTGGATGATGCCCTCGCAAGGCGTCATGCCGAGGTTCTCGGGATCGCGTTGACGGGGACGCTTGGGATCTTGCTGGACGCCAAACGCCGCGGACTGGTGCCGGCGGTGACCCCTCTGGTCGACGACCTCCAGCATTTGGGCTTCCGGCTCAGCGAGGGGACCCGAAACGCTGTTTTGCGTATGGCAGGAGAGCAGTAGCCCACGCGAGCGGCCATCCCAGTCGCCTGGACCGAGACATGGCCCACCCCTTCGGCAATGTCGGCTACGCCAAGGTCGGCAAGAGCTTCGCGGCGAGATCGCCTATCTATCGACAATGCCTTGTCCCGGATGGATCGCAACACCGCCGTGCAGATCATTCAGGACCTCCGCGAATTCCAGGGGGCGACGGTGGTGACCTTACGCCTAAACTATTCGATGCCGCATTCGCCATGTACCGGCGACATACCGATAGGTGATTAGCCAGAAACCTCAGCCATTCGCAACTGCTTCTCGGTCAGGGGTGTGGTGTGCACACAAGCCGTGATCAGGCGCGGGACCATCGCCGCCAT
>JALOTB010000201.1 GCA_025458165.1 Chromatiaceae bacterium
TTGCACGTCGAGACCGTGACCACGAGCGACAGGACGCTCCTGCAGGCCGTTCGCGCCACGCTGGACGGGGCCGACGACGCGTTCCTGTGCGTCGCCTTCGTGCAGGACAAGGGGCTGCACCTGCTGCGGAGCGAGTTGGAGCACCTGCGTCGGCGGCAGGCGCGAGCACGGCTCCTCGTGACGACCACCTTCCAGACGACCAGCCCTTCGGCCTTATCGATGGCGTTCGACCTTGGCTTGGAGGTCCGGGTGCTGAACCCGAGTGGCGGCAAGACGTTCCATCCGAAGCTGTACCTTGGGAATGCGGGGGACAACTCGCGCGCCGTCATTGGCTCAGCGAACCTGACCGGCGGCCTCTTCGCCAACATCGAGGCGGCAGTGGCGTTGCGCGGCGAACCCTCCGACCCGCCGATCGCCCGGGCTTGGCATTGGGCTCAGGAGCTTTGGGAGGATCCTCGGGTACAACCGTGGACGTTGCGGACGGCCAAGGCGCAGGAGGAAGCCTTCGACCCAGAGTTGTATGCGGCGCTCAAGGCCGAGGTACGCCGCGACCCGGTGTTCCGAACATTGAGCCGAGGCCGGCCGAACCGTGTCGTCGAGTTGACGCCGCTCGAAGTCCACATCGAAACCGACCGCTCGCGCGCGCGAACCGGCGGGGCGGAGCCGGTGCCCGCCTGGATGTTCAACCTCGCCTGGGACCGGCTGCGCACCCACGGAACCCTGTCCAACGTCGAGCTCCTCAACGACCTTCGCGTGCATCGCTCGGCCGCGGTGTGCGCCATCCTGTCCAGGCTCCCGCAGGTCGATGCCGCGCCCGGCAAGCGGATCGTGCTCCGATGGCGGTGAACGACTCGGCGCGGCGACCCAGGACGCACCCACCGGCTCTTTGTCATCGCTGCGCCTCGCCCCCGCCCCGCTCCCTGATGGGACCGGGGCGCCGCCGGGTTGGTATTCCCCCGGGCGCGGCCCGATTTGACAGGACTGATCCCTTTGCAACCGAGGCCCTGCCCGATGCCGAACATCGATGTACTGTTCACCCCCGTCCAGGTGGGCGAGCTGACCCTGCCCAACCGCATCGTCCTCGCCCCCCTCACGCGCTCGCGCGCCGGCCAGCCCGGCAACGTCCCGACGCTATTGATGGCGGAGTACTACACCCAGCGCGCCGGCGCCGGGCTGATCATCTCCGAGGCCACCAACATCTCCCAGATCGCCATGGGCTACGCGCTCACCCCTCCATGCCGCGGGAGGGCGCATGTTCCTGCAGCTGTGGCACTGCGGGCGCATGTCCCACGAGTCGCTGCACCCGGGCGAGGCCCCGGTGGCGCCCTCGGCCATCCACTGCGACCAGTGCCAGGTGTTCGTGGTGGACGCCGACGGCCGGGGTGGCCCCACCCCGGTGTCCCCGCCCCGGGAGCTGACGGTGGACGAGATCCGCGCGACGGTGCAGGACTACGCCAGCGCCACCCGCAACGCGCTGGCCGCGGGCTTCGATGGGGTGGAGGTGCACGCCGCCAACGGCTATCTCATCCACCAGTTCCTGGCGAGCAACACCAACCAGCGCACGGACCGCTACGGCGGCAGCCTGGAGAACCGCTGCCGCTTCCTGTTCGAGGTGATGGAGGCGGTGCTCGGGGAGATCCCCGCCGGCCGGGTCGGGGTACGCCTGGCCCCCCTATTCGGCCTCAACGGGATCGCCGACGCCGACCCGGCGGAGACTCAGGGCCACGTGGCGGAGCGCCTGAATGATCTCGGCATCGCCTATCTGCACGCCGCGGACACCGACGTGATGCGCGGGGCGGCGCCCCAGATGGAGGCGATCCTGCCCTTCATCCGCCCGCGCTTTCGCGGCCCGCTGATGCTCAACGGGGCCTATGACCCGCAGCGGGCCGCGGCCGAGATCACCCAGGGCGACGCGGACCTGGTGGCCTTCGGCCGGCTCTATCTGGCCAACCCCGACCTGCCCGAGCGTATCCGTGCGGGCGGCCCCTACAACAACCCCGATCCGGCGACCTTCTACGGCGGCGGTGCCGAGGGCTACACGGACTACCCCACGCTGGCGGGCTGAGCACCGCCGTGGCCGGTGTCTCCTCCCGAGACCCCGGCGACCCAGTGGGTCTCCCGCTCCAGGCTCGCCCGCGACACCCAACAGCCATGGCGGCCCAGGGGACCACCGGCGGCAACCTCGATTTGGCCGCGATGGAGCGGTCGGCGGCGTTCCACACCACGGCTGACCGCAAAGGACGCATAGCGGTCACCGACCGACGCGAGGAGGGCATGGACAGTACCGCAGGAAGCGGACACTGACCTACGGTGGCGGTCGGGGCTCCCATCTACTCGTGCGAGAACCGAGCCCTCCAGATGGTGAGCGGCCATACCCGGCCAGAAGCCGACTACCTCACCTTGCCGGGCAACGACCGCTTGTGGTGGCTCAGCCGACCCTTGGCTGCCGACAGTACGTCGACTACCCTCGCGGTCGACGGGCTCACGAGCTCCTGATTACCAACGAAACTCAGCGGGCTCACGTTCTGAGCCCCCGGCGGGCGCACACTGGCACCGTGTCCACCAACGCGGAGCCGAGCGATGCCGAAGAATCGTGTGCAATTTCAGAAGGGGCTGAGCTTGCGTGAGTTTTTCGACAGCTACGGCAGCGAGGCGCAGTGTGCCG
>JALOTB010000074.1 GCA_025458165.1 Chromatiaceae bacterium
TTTGGGTCTGGGGACCATGGGGATGGGCTCCTGTGGGTGTGGAAAGAAACCATATTTTATCGACTAATCAGAGTGTTGTCCCTAACTTAATGGCATTGGAAGCCAGATGTCGTCTCGCGCATTTGCGAAAATGGATCACAGCATCTTCCGGGCGTTGTGGAATTGGGCGAAACGGCGACACCCGAACAAGGGCCAGCGGTGGATAAGGGAGCGGTATTTTCGCCAAGGAGGCACCCGCAGTTGGGTGTTTGCCTGCGGTGACGCGGTGCTCATGCGGCTGTCGGATCTTAGGATTCAACGGCATGTCAAGATCGCCGCAAACGCGAACCCGCATGAACCGGAATGGGAAACCTACTTCGAGGACCGCCTGAAGGTCTCGATGTCGGCGACTCAGATGGGGAAGCGGAAGCTGCAATGGCTGTGGAACCGGCAGGAAGGGCACTGCCCGCAGTGTGGACAAGCAATCTCCAAGGCGACCGGCTGGCATGTGCATCATGTCGTGCCAAAGGCCCTCGGGGGGAGCGACAAGCCGCACAACCTGTCGCTGCTGCACCCGAACTGTCATCGGCAATTGCATTGCCTCGAGAGGAAGGCTACCGTTCCATAGGAAACCAACTATGGGATTCGAGGCCGCTTGAGCCCGGTGCGGTGAAAGTCGCACGCCGGGTTCTTAGGGGGGGAGGGGGCCGCGAGGCCACCTCCCTACCCGACTGATGGCGTGGGTTCGATTCCCATCACCCGCTCCACTCCCTTTCCCATGCGCCGCCTCTACCAAGCCCGCGACCGCATCGAGGCGCAGTTCCTGTTGGACTTCCTCGACCACCACCTGATCACGGCGACGGTCCTCGGCGACTTCCTCTCGGGCGCGGCCGGCGGGCTGCCCGCCGACGTCTATCCCGCCGTCTGGGTGCTCGACGACGAGGACCTCCCGCGGGCGGAAGAGCTCCTCGCGCGGTTCCTTGACCAGAACAGCGCGGGCATCTCGACCTGGATCTGCCCCGCCTGCGGCGAGTCGGTGGAAGCCGGTTTCGACCTGTGCTGGAATTGCGGGCACGCCCGGGAGTGAGCCTCCGGGCCGAAGCCGCGCCGCTCACCGCGGCGCCGCCCCCTCCGCCGCCGCGTCCGCACTCACCTTATGTCCAAGCTGCTCAAGCCCCTTGCCGGCCTGTCGCTCCTGGCGGTCCTCGCCGTACTGGCGCTCCCCCTGCTGATTGACCCCAACGACTACCGCGACGAGATCGCGGCCCGCGTGGCCGCGGCCACCGGGCACGAGCTCACCATCGCGGGCGATCTCGGGCTGTCGCTGTTCCCGCGCCTCGGGCTCAGCGTCGGCGAGGCCAGCATCGCGAGCCCCCCGGGGTTTGGGGACGAGCCCATCCTCGGCGCGGCGCGCATCGAGCTCAGCGCCCGCCTGCTCCCCCTGCTGCAACGGCGCCTGGAGGTCGAGCGAGTCCGCATCGAGGGTCTGCGCGTCCACCTGATCCGCGACGCGGAGGGACGAACCAACTGGCAGCGTCTGCCGCCCGGTGCCCTGGCGGCGGGCGTCCTGGCCCCTGCGATCGCCCCGCCAGCAACCGAGGCCCTTGCCCAAGCACAGCCCTTGGCTCAAGCGGCCGCACCGCCCGCATCCGGCGGACCCGTCCCGCCAACTGGGCCAACGCCCGCGATGCCGTTCGTCCTCGAAGCGGTCGAGGTCGTCGACGGCGAGGTGCTCTGGGACGACCGCCTGACCCGCCGCCGCCTCGCCCTGCGAGACCTGCGCATCGAAGCCGGCCCGGTGCGGCCTGGCACGCCGATGGACCTGCGCCTGTCCGGCGCGACGAGCGACCTCGGCGCCGGGGCGCAGACCCTGGTGACCGGCCAGGCGCGGCTGCCGGTCGGCGCCCAGCCGATGCGGATCGAGGACATCGAGATCCAGGTCGACGTGAGCGGGGGGGCGCTCGGGGCGGGACGGGTCACGGCCGAGGCCCGCGCCGAGGCGACCCTCGACCTCGCGGCCGGAACCCTGCACGTCGCCGACCTCGATCTGCGCTCTGGCGACCTGCACCTCGCCGGCGAGATCGCGGGGCAAGGGCTCGATGCCGAGCCGGTGTTCACCGGGCGGCTCGCCCTCGCTGAGCTGGATCTCCGCACCTGGCTCCGGGAGCGGCAGATCGCGATTCCGCCAATGGCCGACCCCGGGACCCTAGGCCGCGTGGCCCTCACGACCGACTGGAGGCTGGCGGCGGGCCGGCTCGACGCCGACCCGGTCGAGCTGCGGCTCGATGAGACCCAGGTACGGGGCACGGCCGCGGTGCTGCCGGGGCTCACGCCCGGCTACCGCCTCGCACTGACCGCCGATCGTATCGACCTCGACCGCTACCTGCCGCCGCAGGCCGAGCCGACGACGGCCGGCTCCGTCCCCACCTCGGCCGAGACGGCCGAGGGCCCAGCGCCCGTCCCTGGCTGGTGGGCGGCCGTGGCGGCCGCACCCGCGACGCCTCCTGCCGTCGCCCAGCTCCAACCGCGCGCCGAGGCCCGCCAGCTCGACCTCGACGGCACCCTCAAGATCGACGAGCTGCGCCTAGCGCGCCTCGTCTTCGGCGCGGCCGACCTGCGGCTGGCGGCACAGGGCGGCCAGCTCCAGCTCGACAACCGCATCGGCCGATTCTACGAGGGCCGGCTAGAGGGGCGCATCGGGCTCGACCGACGCGACGCCCAGCCCGCCTGGACCCTCGCCCAGCGCGCCACCGGTGTCGCCGTCGCCCCCCTGCTCACCGACCTCACGGGCTCGGCCCAGCTCACCGGCAGCGGCGACGCCAGCGCCGACCTCAGCGCCCGCGGCGAGACCACGGACGCCCTGGTGCGCAGCGCCTCCGGGCGGCTCACGCTCGCGCTCCGCGACGGCCGGGTCCAGGGCGTCGACCTGGAGGGCCTCATCGCCGCCGCTCAGGCCCGGCTCGGACAGGGCGGCGGCCAAGGCACCGCAGAGCACACCCGGTTCAGCCAGCTCACCGCGACCGCGACGGTCGACCAAGGCGTGCTGCATAACGAGGACCTGGTCGCCACCTCCGACCACCTGCGAGTGACCGGCCAGGGCCGCATCGACCTGCCCGCCGAGCGCCTCGATTACCGCTTCGAGCCCGTCTTCGTGAGGCCGCCCCAGGGTCGGGGCATCAAGGAGCTGGAAGGCATTCCAATCCCCGTCCGGCTGACCGGCACCTTCGACCAGCCGGTCTGGAACGTCGACCTCGCCGCAGCCTTGCGCGCCGCCGGCCAGCGCCGCCTGGAACAGGAGCTGGGCAGTGAGGACGGGGCGCTCAAACGGCTCGAAGAGGGCACCGGAATCAAGGGGCTGGAGCAAGGGCTGCGGCGGCTCTTCCAGCGCTGATCCGGCCAGGGCATGGAGCCGCAGGACATCGCCCCGCGCCTGCTCGCCTGGCACGACGAGCACGGCCGCAAAGACCTGCCCTGGCAGCGCGAGCCCACGCCCTACCGGGTATGGGTCTCCGAGATCATGCTCCAGCAGACGCAGGTCGGCGTGGTCGTCCCCTACTTCGAGCGCTTCATCGCCCGCTTTCCAAGGTTGGCGAGCCTGGCGGAGGGCGAGCCCGACGAGGTCCTCGCGCTCTGGTCCGGCCTCGGCTACTACGCCCGGGCGCGCAACCTGCACGCCGCCGCGCGGGCGATCGTCCGCGACCACGGAGGACGCTTGCCGGAGGACATCGGCGAGCTGGAGGCCCTACCCGGCATCGGCCGCTCCACCGCCGGGGCAATCCTCTCGCTCGCGCTGGGTCAGCGCCACCCCATCCTCGACGGCAACGTCAAGCGCGTGCTCGCGCGGGCCTTTGGCGTCGCAGGCTGGCCGGGCCGCTCGGCGGTCCTCACCCGGCTGTGGGGACTCTCCGAGGCCGCTACCCCGACCGAGCGCGTCGGCCAATACAACCAGGCGCTGATGGACCTTGGCGCGACGCTCTGCACCCGCTCCCGACCCGATTGCCCGCGCTGCCCCCTCGGCGATGGCTGCGCCGCTCGTCTGATGGGTCAGCCCACCGCCTTTCCCGCCCCCAAGCCGGCGCGCGAGCGGCCGGCGCGCTCGACCTGGCTGTTGGTCGTCCGCAGCCCAGCCGGCGACATCCTGCTCGAGCGCCGGCCGCCGGCCGGGATCTGGGGTGGCCTGTGGAGCCTCCCGGAATGCGCACTCGACCGCGATCCGAGCCTCTGGTGTCGGGAGCGCCTCGGCGCCGAACCACTGCGGGTTGAAAAGCTCGCGCCCCGGCGTCATTCCTTCTCGCACTTTCACCTGGACATCCAACCCCTGCTGATCGACCTCGGCGCACCGGCCGACCGGGTCGCCGATGGAGACGCTATCCTTTGGTATCGGCCGGGCAGCGGGACACCGGGCGGAATCCCCGCGCCGATCGAGCGCATCCTCGAAGAGATCCACGAACAAGGAGCCACCCAATGACCCGAATGGTCCACTGCATCAAGCTTGGCCGTGAGGCCGAGGGGCTAGAGCGTCAGCCCTACCCGGGCGAGCTCGGCAAGCGCGTCTTCGAGCAGGTCTCCAAGCAGGCCTGGGCCGACTGGCTCCGCCATCAGACCATGCTGATCAACGAAAACCGCCTAAGCCCCATGGACCCCAAGTCGCGCAAGTTCCTCGAAGAGCAGATGGACAAGTACTTCTTCGGTGGGGGCGCCGATCTGCCGCCGGACTACGTCCCGCCGAAATAGGCCAGGGCGCGGTCACTCAGGAGACCCCGATCACTGGCCATCCTGGCCAATATCAGCACGCCGTCCGAGAGACGCGACGCTCGGACCGCTTCCCTAGCGTTTCCCTGACGACCCTCAGCGCCGAGCGCTTGACGCTCCCAGGCCACCTGGCTTTAATACGCGCTTCGCCGATCGCGGCCACCGCCTGGTGGCCGGCCAGCACCTCGCCCAGGTAGCTCAGTTGGTAGAGCAGAGGACTGAAAATCCTCGTGTCGGTGGTTCGATTCCGCCCCTGGGCACCAAGAAACAAGGGGTTAGCTTACTAAGCTAGCCCCTTTTCATTTTCGGGGAACTCTGGGGGAACTTTCGCTGGGGCTTCGCCAATCCGCCTTGCGGCTGCGATTGTGTACCGCTGCCGCGGCTCCAAGGATGTAAGACACCCCTACTGGGCAAGGACTGGAGCGGCCCAGCGGCGGGGGGAGTTGCCCACCCTGCCCAGTGTTCTCGCGCTGTTCCCGTCGCTGTAACCGCATCACGCGTTGTCAGACGGCGTCGGGGCAAGAGGTGACGTCTGGTCGGCATAGAAGGAGCCCGACGTCTTAGGCAGGCGAGCGGTTGCCGACGAGCGGCCCCGTGTCGTTCTGCGTCCGTCGGGCGCTGTGGGCAGCAAGCAGAGCTGCCGGACGGGACGTCGCAGTCACCGGGTCCGCGGTGCCGAAGAGCCCCCGAACCACAAGCGAACTCGCTGAGCCGGCCTGCACCCCTGCCCGCGCGCGGCCTATCCGAGCGGCGGACACGGCTCCTATGCCGAAGGCGCGTCTCCGAAGAGCGAGAGCTGTGCCTTCGCCGCGCCCGACGAGGACTTGCGCTTCTTCTTGGCCTTCTCCTCGGCCTTCTTCTGCTGAACGTAGTGATCGATCGCTGTCGTGTTGTACGGCCAGAATAGCTGTGTGTATGCCTCGTTCGGCGCGGGCACCAGCAAGTTGAACTGCTTGACGTCCGCCTCACTGCCCACCAGGTACGTCGGTATGTCAGGCTTCTGCGCCAGCGCGGTGAAGCCGTTCGGCATGAGATGCTTCGCCAGGCAGCTCAGAGGGGCCTGATCGACCGCCTCCGGATCACCGACCATCTGCGCGAGCAGATGGGCGCCGCCTGGGACATAGGCGCCATCGATGTAGTAGCCGGCGTGCTGGTAGCCAGGCGGCTCGTATTGCCAGTGGAGCTTCAGCGCCTCCTGATAGCTCTTCACCACCGCCGTCTTGTAGCCGGTCTTGATCCGGCTGATGAAACTCAAGGCGTTATGCGCGTAGGCGTTGGCTAGAGCCTCCTCCAGGGGGGCATGAGGGTCGGGGAAGTATCTCTCGCGGACGTCTTGGTGGTAGCTCAGATAGGTGGCCTCGACATCGCCGCGCGCCGCCGCGAGGATCTCCAGGAAGGTGGCGGCGGACTCGGCAAGGTGGTGGAAGAACTCGTGGTTGAAGACCTCGAACAACACGAGGTGCATCAGAATTTCGTTGGAGTACAGATTCAAACGCCCGGCCAGAGTCCGAAGTCGCTTGTGGTACTCCAGAAGCGGGCCCACCAAGAGGTAGATGCCCCACTGATCGAACGGGGGAAAGTGGAAGGGCCGGTAGAAAGCCATCGCATCCGCGGGCAGTTTGGCCCAGTTCAGACTGCGCACAGCGGTTGCCGGGTCCTTCTCCGCTTGCCAGACAGCGATGTTGGTGACGCCCTGGGGGACCTTTCCGCTGTACTGATCCTTGATGGCCTTCATCTCCGGGGGGGTTCGCCGCTTGGTGCGGTGTCGCGAAGTCGGCTGAGCGATCGCGACCTGGGTCCCGTCGATCAACTGGGGATCGTCAAGATCCACGGCGGGAACATCCATCGAGCCGCCCAGCTGCACCAGCTCGCGCGAGGCAAGCCAGGAGAAGAGGGTCTCCATGCGCTCGTCGAGCGCCGGGATGCGGCCGAGTTCAGCGAGACTGAACGCCTGCTTCATGTCTGCACCACCGCATAATGGGGCCGCCGCTCCCTCCGCTGGCCCATCAAGAGAGGTCGAAGTCAGCGCTCCCAACAGCGAGCAGCCCGAGAGAACCGCCCTGTCGCCCGACGCCCCGGGCGTCCCCTCCGCTCAAGCGGCCGCCGCGTAGATGCTCCGGCCCCCGCCGTAGTAGGAGTCGTAGACGTGCTGGAAGACCGCGGTGGTCTTCTCCTCGAACAGCTCGGGGGTGTACGCCCGCGGGAGGCCGAGGTCCAGCACCTTCTCGATGGTCACCCGGACGTCGGCCCGGGACTGCTGGCGCTTCCGCCAGTCCAGCACCAGCTTGCCGGCCTTCAGAGTGATCAATAGCTCCCGCGCCGTGGCCTTGACCTTGTCGCGCTCGTCCTCCGTCAGGTCGATCGCGGGTTTGGTCAGAAGGTCGAACAGCGCAAGCTCCTCCTCGTCCAGTTGCTCGCCCACCCCCCGGCGCTCCTCTTCGGTCAGGCTCTTGGCGAACGCCACCAGCTGCTTGAAAAACTCCTCCGCGTTCAGGCTCCCGGCGTTGTAGGCGTCGATGAGGTTCTGGAACTGCTCCAGGTAGTCCATGCGGGTCCGGTTGAGGCGCACCATCGCCATGATCTTCTGCGCCACCCTGCCCTTGAGCTTCTCGTTGACGGTGCGCTTGCGGCCAGTCTTGAAGGTTTCGGCGAGCCGCTCGAAGTCGATCCCGCTCAGATCCACCCGGCGGTCCTCACTGTCGTCGGTATCGCGGATCACATAGCCTTCGGTGGCGATGGAGCGGTCGAGCAGGGACTCGACCTGCTGCATGACCTGGGAGATATCCGCCGGCGGCGTGAGGGCGCGGATCTTGTCGGCGATCACCTCCACGGGCGCCACTTCCGCGGCGAACTCATGGGCGGTCGGGTCCGGCAGGACGGCCTTGTAGAGCCGCACCACGGCATTGGCCAGGTCGAGGAAGTGCCGTTTGAGGTCCTCGGACCCGACCAGGGCCTCCACCGCATCGTCCAGCAGACCCACGCGAGCGAAACCCTCGGCGGCACGGATCGCCTCCAAGCTAACCCCATGCCGCTGGCAGAGGCCGCCGGCCTCGCTCAACGCCTGACGCAACGCCGCGACCAGGGTAGCCTTGTCCTCGACGGGCTTGACCTCGCCCCCGCGGCCGTGTGCCCCATAGATGGCCAGGGCCTTTTCCAGGCTGCGAAACACCCCGGCGTAGTCCACGATCAGCCCGTTGACCTTGCCGGGGTAGACCCGGTTGGCGCGGGCGATGGTCTGCATCAGGGTATGGTTGCGCATCGGCTTGTCGAGATAGAGCGTCGAGCAGCTCGGCACGTCGAAGCCGGTCATCCACATGGCGCAGACAAACACGAGTCGGAAGGGGTCCTCCGGGTTCTTGAATCGGGTTTCCAGATCCTCGTCCACCATGCGCTTTCGGTGCGGGCGGATATCGAGCCCCTTGGCGGCCATCTCGGCGATCTCGTTCTGGCCCTGGGAGACCACGACGGCCATGTCGGTGGCCTTCATCAGCCTGATGCGGCCCTCGATCTCCAGGCGGGCCTCCCCCGTCGCCGTGGCGCCCTCCGCCTCTAGGGCCGCCAGCCGCTCCTGCCACACCCGCTGCACCTTGTCGTACATCCGGACCGCCGTGGCCTTGTCGATGCAGATCATCATCGCCTTGCCCTGGAAGCCCCGGCCGATAAAGTGGTCCACCAGGTCCTTCGCCACCGCATCCAGCCGATCGTCCCGGGTGATCAGGTGGTACTCCCGGGCGAACTCCCGCTCCAGCTTCGCCTCCTGGGCCTCGTCCAGCTCCGCCGCCTCCAGCAGGGCCTCCATGTCGGCGTTGAGGTCGTCGTTGACGAGCTGTAGCTCGGGGATGCGGTTCTCGTAGTAGAGGGGCACCGTCGCGCCGTCCTCCACCGACTGGCGGAAGTCGTAGACGCTGACGTAGTCCCCGAACACCTGGCGGGTCTTCTCCTCCCCCACGATCAGCGGCGTGCCGGTGAAGGCCAGGAAGGCCGCGTTGGGCAGCGCCGTGCGCATGTTGAGCGCCAGGGTGTCGTACTGGCTGCGGTGCGCCTCGTCGGTGATGACGATGATGTCGCGGCGCTCAGAGAGGACCGGGTGCACCTCGCCCTTCTCGGTGCGGAACTTGTGGATCAGGGTGAAGACGTAGCGGTGGTCCTCGGTGAGGAGCTGGCGCAGGTGCTTGCTGCTCTCCGCCTGGGCGTGACCCTCGGTCACCACGCCGGCCGAGGCAAAGTGCTTGTAGATCTGCCCGTCCAGCTCCTGGCGGTCAGTGACGATCACGAAGGTCCAGTTGCCCGGCACCTTCCTCAGCACCTTCTGGGCGAAGAACATCATCGAGACGCTCTTGCCGCTGCCCTGGGTGTGCCAGAAGACCCCGAGCTTCCCCTCACGGGCCCGGATGCCTGCCAGGGCCTCCAGGGCGTTGTTGACGCCGAGGTACTGGTGGTTCTTCGCGGTGAGCTTGATCAGCCCACCCGGGACGTCCTGGAACAGGGTGAAGCTCTCCACCAGGTCGAGGAAGCGGGCCGGCTCGCAGACACCACGCAGCATGGTCTCCAGGGAGACGCGGGGCGGCTCGGACTCGTCGTCCACCTTCTTCCACTCGGCGAAGTGCTCCCACCCGGCGGTGATGCTGCCCACCCGGCTCTGGCTGCCGTTGGACAGGATAATGAGCGCGTTGGGCCAGAAGAGCTGAGGAATGGTGTCCTTGTAATCCCGCAGGTTGCCGCTGAAGGCCGTCTCCAGGCGGCGGTGGACCGCCTTCAGCTCGATGAACAGCAGTGGCAGGCCGTTGACGAAGCCCACCAGGTCGGCCCGGCGGGTGTGCATCTCCCCGGTCACCCAGAACTGGGAGCAGATCAGGAAGTCGTTGTTGGCGGGCTCATCCCAGTCGATGACCCGCACCACCTCCACCGTCTCGCCCTCGCCCTCCGCATCGGGCACCGGCACCCGCACCCCGTTCTTCAGCAGGTGGTAAAGCTCCCGGTTGGCGGCCACGGCGCTCAGGCGCGAGCGGTCACGGCATAGCTCCTCGATGGCCCCGTGGATCGCCTCGGGCGGGGCCTCCGGGTTGAGATCAAGTAGGGCCTGGCGCAGGCGAACCTTGAGGATGATCTCCGCCTTGGTCTCTCGGCCAAGGGTGCTCGCCCCGCCGTCAAACTCCTGGTAGGCGTTGAACGGCTCCCAGCCCAACTCCTCAAGCAACTCAATGGTGGGCTGCTCGACGAGGGAATCCTCAGTGTAGCCGGTGGGGCTCATCGCTCATGCTCGCCTATCGGCGTGAGAGCACCTGTCCGACACACCCAACTCCCAGTGCGTGGCACCTGAAACGCAGAGCCATGTCCTACGGAAGTACCTCAAATATGCCAGGAAACCCCGAAACAGCCACCTTCCGCACACCACGTTCAAGGGATTCCGCCGGCGACAACCAGAAGCTATCCGGCGACACGCCCGTATGGAATATGCCGCGTTGCGTCTGACCCTATCCACTTCTTCCGTAATATTCTTCGAGCAGCTTTACCGAAAACCTTCTCACTTTATCGCCATCACCGTCCACGGTCGCCTTAATTAAGTGGCTTACCGTTTTATGTTTAAGCTGTACGTCACCAAACTTGAACTTGCTCGCTAGCCGAATCCAATTCGTCCTCGGCTTATCATCTGCTAGTTTACCCAAAACTCTGGCATCCCCCGGAAGTGCATTGTTCAAATAAAATCCCCAGCGATCCAAGGTGATTTTCGACAAGAGTCTGACTGCCTCAGGTTCGGCACTCCAAGCAACTCCATAATAATTACCCATTGAAACAGATAGCAGCGCCGTAATGCATGCGGGCAACGCTGGCGTTGGAATCGTTGTTCCAAGCTTCGCCAAGTTGCTCACCGGCGCCGCTTCGTTGTAGAAGTTATTCATTCCATCATGCGCCCGCAGAATCGCTTCGGCAGCTTTGACAAAGGTATCGCTTCGCAGATTCTCCGGAACATAATCGAATCCTCTTACCTTGAGAAGGGCGCTCTTTAAACCAGCCACTACGGTCGATTTACCGTCTGCGAATGCCTCGGCATAGGCGTGACCAATTTGCCATCTCTCAGTGTCTCGCAATTCGGACCAGATAGTTGGTATTAACACGTTAGTGTTAGCTAGTGTATGCTCCAGCCCTGCCCCGACGCTCTTCTTTGCCGAATTCATCAGCACGCTTACGGTTAGCTTCTTAAAGAAGTATGGCGAACCTTTGAGTAACTCAACATATTGCGAATCGTTAGTTATTGCCTCTCCCTCTAGCGCGACACGAAAGTCCACAAACTTCTTCGCCACTTCAACCTTCGGGCGACCCAAGACGCTCTTGATGCACGCCTTTAGAGAGGAAATTGCCTCCGCTTCGTCAATCTCCTCTAAAGTCGCCGCATTGTACTCAAGTTGAGAGAAATGCGTTACCAACTCATGGGTATGCCTGAGACGCATAGCGTCCGTTGAAGAAACAATCCCCAATTCCTCGGCCAACCTTATTGCATCGCGCGCTGTAAGAACGTCATCTACTTCATCATCCTCTGCAACATCCGCTCGCCCGAGCATTTCCCCAAGAAGGCCGACCCCAACAGTAGCAAGCTCCTTTTTCAATGCATTAAGCGCTTTTCCCCAGAGATAATTGACGCCCATTTCAAAGTGCCCAGCGTCGAACGCTGAGACAATCTGGCGTTGATCGCGAGGAGTTAGTTGAGCTGCATAGATCATAATTTGCGAAGGTGTCTTCGCACTAGCAGGAAGCAACTCCCCACTCTCGGGCTGCCACAATGTCAAGCTGCTCATATTTCGCCGCCCTCGAAGTTGGACCAACCATCCTGCGATTGCATGAAAACACCACACAGGCCACGTCCAATGTGCTCCGATAATGTCAGAAATGCACGTTTCCGTGCGCCACCATGAACCTCCATTTTCTTGCCAACCTTCACAAAGCAGTTATACCCGAGCAGCCTCGCCTTAGTATCAAACAGCAAAATGCCATCTGTGTTGAGCATACCCTTCAGCAAGAATCCCTTACTGCTAGCAAACGACTCGGTTATCCGCTGATTTGCTAGTTGCTCAACAATGAGCCCGAAGTCAACGGGATTATCGAGAATCACCCCATCATCTGCGAGCAACCGAGGAGCTTTCTTCATATTGGTCACAGCAATAATACATCCATGAGATTCTCGCAAAGAGTCAAACAGCAACCTATTTAGAAAGCTCTTTAGAGGATCGCGATACTTTTCCTTAACACTCGATGAAATCAGTGCGACCAACTTATCTAAGTACTGTAGTGGCGGCGGACTTTCCTCTTTTCGATGATCAAGAAAGATGTAGTGCCGATTGCCGGCATTCGACCTAATCTCAACACAGTCGTCGGCCACGTGGAAAACCTTCACTACAATCAAGTCGTTGTTTTCGGATAGCGCAACATCATCGACAAGTACTGAAACCGGGCTCGACGACCCCCTGAAAAGCCCGAACTCAATGCGGTCATTGTTACTATCAACGTAAATCATCCAGCCGCCCGTTGCGAGGGGTGCGCACTTTTTTAGAGCGAACTTTATGCCAGACGCATCAGCAGTACTGGTTCCGATGCGGACTGACTCGCTATCCGGCAGCATCAAGCAAAGCTCTGATATATTGTTTGTTATATATACTCTTGGCGCGAGCTTCCTCCCTTCCTCTTGATACCGGGCGAGCAAGACTATTAACTCCACCAAATTGATCGTTTGTGCAAGGATTGGAATTCCGGTGCCTTGCGAGAAATCAGAAACAGCGCCTAACAACTGGGTTCGAAATGTAATGTTAGTAGGCATGGTATCCTGCTTCCCGGTCGAACAGGTCCGTCTCCGGGTTCCACTGCACCGAGATGTTCGGGATGAAGGTCTTGTCCCGTCGGATGGCGGCATCGGCCACCTCGAACTTTTCGGTCAGCGGGCTGAAGGCGATCTCGATCTGCTCCGAGGCGTAGTTCTCCCGCACCACCGGTACACCCTTGACGACCGCAAAGAGCGAGGTCAGGCGCTGCTGCCCGTCCACGATCAGCAGGCTGGGGACCTTCTGCTTGCTGTCGCTACCGATGGTCCGGGAGTCCTCCACGTTCGCGTTCTCCCAGAGGAGCAGGTAGCCCACGGGGTAGCCGCGGTACATCGAGTCGAACAGGTTGCGCACCTTCGCGTTCTTCCACACGAAGGGCCGCTGGATGTCCGGCAGTCCGATCGTGCCCATCGCGACCGCGTCCATCAGGGCGCCGAGGGTGTAGTCGACCTTCGTGAAGACGGTGTCGCTCATGCGGCTTGCTCCTCGGGGACGGCGATGTCCAGCTCTGATATATCCAACTCGCCAGAGATGAGCTTGGGGAGGAGGAGGTCGCGGGTGCGGCGGAGATTCCGGTTACGGGACGAAGCCGTCTTCACGGTTTGGAGCATTGGCTGGACGGACGCCTCGAACACGTTCAGCAAATTCGGGGGTGGCATTGGAACAAGCATTGACGCCAACGCTTCCCACTTGATGACCGGCATCTTTGTGCCTGTGCTGTGCTTATCTGCCCAGCGAATTGTGTCTTCCGACGACAAGAGCACCGCAAGAAAAGATCGCAGGAACTCTGCCGTGGGCCGCAGCACCAGCACCGAAACATTGGTTACCCCTTGAAAAGGAGCAAGCGCGACTTTGTGTAGATAGGGTCGAATAGAACCGAACAGGATGTCATCTTCCTGAAAAAGAATGCGCGAAGTTGTAAGCTCCGCTGGAGTTCCAGTTTCCGCCACCATCAGCGTTCGCGATCGCATTTTCGCCAAGTCGAGCAAGGGGAGTTCGGCATTTAATCGCTCGTCAAACTTGTCTTTTCTCAGCGAAGCTATCTTACCGAGCGGTGTCAACGCCCACTTTTCCGGAATCTTGCCGCAGGGAGAATCGATCATGCGGGCCTGCCCATGCCCGGGGAAACGGAACTTGACAAACCACTCGCGGTAGAGGTTCTGCGCCATCTCCTCCAGGATCTTGATCCGCCGCAGGTTGTTCTCGATCAGGCCGTCGTAGGCGGAGAGGATGGCAGCGATCTTGCGCTGTTCGGCAACAGGGGGTAGGTGTATTTCCAGATCACGGAGGATAGTCAAGGTAAGAAATTTCGTTGCGGCACCAGTAGATATGCTCCTCAGAAGCTCCAATTTTGGTTGCAAGGCGTAGTATAGATAACGATTAAGCAATGTCTCTGCGTTCAAGGTTTCGAGGACGTAGGTGCGCTGGTACGCATCGAACTTGCCAGAGAAATAATGCAGCGGATAAACGCCCGCGGCGTTATTGCCAGCGAGCAACACAGCCTCGCAATCAAACGAATAGGTGCCCGTTCTGAATACCTCGCGGGAGCACGTAAAGAAAGGATATGCGCCATCCTCAATGGCGGCATTTGAGTTGAGCTTGCCTGTACGGATGGAAATCAAAGCGCCAAGCTTGGACGTTGTACGGTGGCTACCGCAGAACATCACGGTTCTCCTTCAAGCAACGTCGCGACGTTCTCCGCAATCCGATCCTCCAACTCCCGCGCCTCGCCGTTCAGGGTCTCCAGCTCCTCGTTCAGCTCCTCCAGCCGCTCCTTGAAGTCGAAGTCGTCCTCGGCACGGGCGGCCACGCCCACGTAGCGGCCGGGGTTCAGGCTCCAGCCCTGGGACTCTATCTCGGCGAGGGTGGCGACCTTGCACAGACCGGCCACGTCCTCGTACCGGCCGCTGGGGAAGTGCTCGGCCAGCAGCTCGGCGCTGTCGTGCAGGCTCTCGGGCTCCTCGCCCCGGTAGAGGCGGGCGATGTTGGCCAGGAACTCGATCTGGGCGGGCGTCCAGTCCCGGTGGGCGCGGTCGATCTGCCGGTAGATGTGGCGGGCGTCGATGAAGAGGACGGTCTCGCGCACGTCGTTGTCGCCCTTGTCCAGGAACCACAGGGTGCAGGGCAGCGTGACCGTGTAGAAGAAGTTGGAGCCGACCGCGACCATCGCCTCCACCGCGCCGGACTCGATGAGCTGGCGGCGGATCTCCAGCTCCGAGCCCCGGGCGTCGGAGGCGGAGTTGGCCATGACGAAGCCGGCCCGTCCGGTCTCGTTCAGGGCGCTGTAGAAGAGCTGAATCCACAGGTAGTTGGCGTTGTCGGTGCGCGGCAGACCGAAGGGAAAACGGGGATCGTCCTTCAGCCGGTCCTTGTCCACCCGGTCCACGTTGAAGGGGGGATTGGCCATGACGAAGTCGAACCTGCCGACTGTGTTGTGCAGATCCTCGTAGTAGGCGTTGCCCTGGCGGATGTCGCCGGAGAGGCCGTGCACCGCCAGGTTCATCTTCCCCAAGCGCACGGTCTCGGCGACCTTCTCTTGGCCGTAGATGGACAGCTCCGCGCTCGGGTTCTTCTTGTGCTCCTCCACGAACCGGGCGCTCTGCACGAACATGCCGCATGAGCCGGATGCAAGGTCGAGGATGCGGCCGTGGAAGGGCTGGATGATGCCGACGATGAGCTGGACGATAGCGATGGGCGTGAAGAACTCGCCGCCCTTCTGGCCCTCGGCGCGGGCGAAGTTGCCGAGGAAGTACTCGTAGATCCTGCCGAAGGCGTCCCCCTCGATGTCCATGGGGATGGAGTTGAGGGTCTTCAGCAGCTCCTTGAGCAGCGCGTTCTCGAAGCGGTTGTAGGTCTTGGGCAGGACGTCCTTGAGGTCCGGGTTCTCCGCCTCGATGGCGCGCATGGCGTCGTTGATGGCGGCCCCGATGTTGGCCCCCTCGGGCATCCGGATCAGGGTCGAGAACCGCGCGGCCTCGGGCAGGTAGAGCACGCCGCGGGCCTGGTAGTCCGCAGCGCCGATTCGCCGCCGCCCGCCGCCCCCGCCCTCCAGCTCCTTGGCGGCGGCCTGGAACTTGTGGTCCGCGTAGCGCAGGAAGACCAGTCCCAGGACAGGGACCGAGTATTCCGACGACTTCAGCTTGGAGTTGGCCCGCAGCTCGTCGGCCGCGGCCCACAGGCGGGCCTCGATCTGGCTTCCGTTATGGTTCAAGGGTGCTCCTTGGGTCTCTCGGACCCTCGTTCTTGTGCTCGTACAGACGGCGTCGGCCCCGGCTCAGCTTATGTCTGTTCCCAAAGGAAGCGGGCCTCCAGCTCCCGAAGCATCGCGAAGGTGTCCTGGTACTCGATTCCGAACTGCTTGCAGACATTCGGAAGCGGCACGCGCTTCTTGGCCGTTGCAGCGAACTCCTCGTGGGTGACCAGAGTGTGGCCATGGGCCTTGGCGAAGGCGGCGAGCCAGCCGTCCGCCACCTGCGCAAACTCGGCCTTTGCGGCGGGGGTGAACTGGGCCTCGTCCTGCACCCAGGCCATCATGGAGCCGAAGTGGGCGATGACCGCCGCATCCTGGGTCGAGTGGAAGAGATCGGATGGCGCCGTGTCCTTGATCCACTGATCCAAAGCGTCTCCAGTTTTCAACTCCTGACGCACTCGGTCGATACTGAGGACGCGATTGGCCACTTGGTGGTGCAGAAGCCAAACCCAGAAACCGGGGCAAATGTCGAAGCCGTAGTAGCGGCGGTGGGCTTCGACGAAGACGTTGGTGTCCAGCAGGTACGTCCTTGTGGGTACCGTCATGTCATGCGCACCCCGAGGGATTCGGCGAACTTGTTGAAGGTATCTCCGCGCAGTCCGGTGAGCCGGTAGGCGTCCCGGTATAGGAGGCGACCCTCCTTGGTTGCCCGCGCGACCGCAGTACCGAAGCGTTCGCCGATACGTACGTTCTGGCTGTTCCAGAAGCTACCGCCTGGTTCCTTGGAACTTCTGTTACGGCGCTCGTCGGCCTCGTAGTCGCGGTAGAAGGCGAAGTAGCCAGAGCGGGAGATTAGGCCGAGATCGGCCGCCCGGCGAGCCGCCACTATCGGGCTCACCTTGAAGCGGCGTGCGAGGAATTGGTAGGGCTCTACCGCGGCCTCGGCCTCGGACCAACAGCCGCGCAGCTCCGCGGCAGGAACGAGCAGCTCGGCGGCGGCGGCATTGCAGTGGCGCTCCTCCGGCGCGTCGGAAGGCTCCAGCATCTCCAAGTTCGCCACCCCGTCACTTCCGAGCCACAGATGGGCCGCCTCGTGGGCCATCGTGAACATCTGTGCGGCCTTTGCGTCTGCCCCGTTAACGAAGACGAGCGGCGCATAGGCGTCACTCAGCGCCAACCCGCGAAACTCCCGAACACTGAGCTTGCGGCGGGTGTCGTTCCCGACTATCCCGTTGATGATGATGAGGATGCCCGCCGCCTCGATGCGCTGGCGAAACTGGCGCAGGGCGTCCGTCCAGGTGCCGGAAAGCTGAGCCCAGCCTTGTTCCAAGCCGAGTGTCTCGCGCATTCGTGCGGCGGTTTCCTCGGGTGGGTCCGTGACCTTGACGCTGCCAACGAACGGGAGTGGCTCCTGGCCCTCCTCGATGAGGTACTCGCGCATCCATGCCTGTCGGCGCTGCATGGTATGTACCGTATCGATCAGGTCGGGGCTCGGACGAGCGATCGGAGAGTCGGCAAAGGTGCGGAAATCAGGGATGCCGAGGGGCATCGCCGGTGGCTCCTGCAGAAAGAGGAATCCGAAAGGCGTGTGCGTGACCTTGGCGACGGTCTCCGCCTGCTTGAACCGCAACTCCCCAGTCTGCTCCCAGGCAGCCACCTGATCTGGCTTGGCCTTTACCTTTTCCGCCAGCAATTCCTGGCTGAGCCCCGCCCGTTCGCGGGCCCAACGCAGAACCTCCGGTCGCAGGCTCAAGTTCATGTCCGGTGCAGAAAAGGAGTCTGAGAAAATCGTTTGCTATCGATCAGCGAGCCAACCATGCTCAATTACGCCGCGACCCTGGGAGCAGTGGATCGTGGCGCCCCCCTGTCTGCAGATGCAGCCCTGGGCTAGCCGAGGCCGATGGGGTGGAAGGCGCTCGAAGCGCCCTTGGGACCGCCGGGCCAAACGAAGGTTAACGCAAAATGCGGGCCCCAGAGCAGGGGTTCGATGGTCAAACCTGTGATGGCGATCCACAAGAACAGCGGGGTGGCGACAGCGGACAGCCCTCCGTCCCCGCGAGCACGGGGCAATCGCGGGCCCAAGAGGGGCTCGGCTGTATCCTTTCCCGGGCGCCCCCTCGCAAGTTTGCTGCGACCTGGGGCCTGTGGCCCACCCACAACAAGCTCGGGTCAAGCGCGTCTGCGGCTCCAGGCTTCCGCGGCGAAGCGTAGTCGCTCAGCCGCCGAGTCCATCGTGTTTCATGCTTCGCCCCGGCCCGCGCGGCCGCGCTCACAGCATCAGCGCCCTCTTTCGGGCTCCGTGCTCGTCAGCCGACGCCGCGGCTCTCCTCCGCCTCGCCCAGGAGCGCCAGCAGCCGCTTGTAGCTCGCCCGATGGTGGGACTCCGCCCGCAGCACCGATACGACCTGACGATGCAGCTCGGCCGCGTCGATCGGCGGCGCCTCGGGGTCGGTCACGGCGGGATCGAGCCTGATCGCCGCCAACTCCTCTCGCAACCCCTCGGTCGGCATCCCGGCATGCTCGTGCACATAGAGGTGCAGCAGGAGGTCAAGGCGCCGCTCCAAAACCTCGTCCGGCAGGTCATGCAGGGTCCCCTTTGGTGCCGCCTGTTCCAGTCGCTCGATGCGGGTGCGCAGGGCGACGGTCACTGTCGGTTCTCCAGGGCCTCGATCCGCTTGACCAGCTCATCGGTTTCAATGACGCGGCCCAGGGCGCTCAGTGCGAGTAGCAGCTTCGAGCCTTGATCCGGGGTGATCTCACCGCTTCCGAGCGCCGCCAGGATCTCCCTTCCGGGCTGCCCCAGCCCCTCGGACAGCGCCAGGGGCGTCGGCTGATCCACCGGGCGCAAGGCCGGGAGCGCGCGATCCAGCAGGAGCTTGGCCGCCGAGGTGTCGCCGCCCTTTGCCTCGCTCACCAGCGCCTCGATGATGTCGGGCTCGCCTGTTCTTAACAGGAAAGTGGGGAGCGGACCCGCCCTCCCGGACGATGGCCGCGAAGGCCGCAACCGACAAGGTCACGGTCCCGTCCAGCCCGTCCCCATCAGGCAGCCCCGGCCAGAGCGCAGCGAGCGGCAGGACAACACGCCAGCCCTCGCGGTTCTCGCGGTAGCACAGACAGGGCATGAGCCCTACGCGCTCCGCCTGGGCGCAGGACTGCGCCCACCAGCCCTTGAGCAGGTAAGGGGTGGCCCGACTGTGCCGCTTGACCTCGAAGGCGTAGCGGGCGAGTGAGCGGGCGACGGGGCCGGTCGCATCCGGGTCCGGGATCAGGTCGTGACCGCCGCGCCGGGACTGCTCCAGGTTGCGCACCATCCGAACGCCAAGCGCCTCGTGGAGCTGGCGCACCAGCTCGCGCTCGCCGTCGGCACCTTTGCGCCGGCTGTTCACGCCGACCTCCGATGCGCGCTGCGGATGTAGTAGCTCCTGATCCAGCGGGCTTGCTCATAGGTCGGCTCGACCCCGACATCGGCGCGCCAGCCCCAGGCCGGCTTCTCGCCGAACTTGGCCTGGTAGGCGTAGTAGGCCCAGCCGCGCTTGTGCCCGCGCAGGTCGGCGTTCCACAGAAACGCGCGATACCACCTTCGCTTGGCCTGCGGGGTGTGAGGCTCCTCGACCGCGTCGACCCCATACGCGACGAGCTGACCGTCGCGGTAGAGGACCTCGCTGGTCCGGGTCGGCCGGTCGATACCGCAGGACGGGCAGACCCGCTGATCGGGCTCGATCACCGCGTCGCAGCTCCCGCAGGTCACCAGCCGGGCCTGCTTGCGCTTGGCCGATGCCGTCGCGTGCTCGCCCTGACCGAGGTCGGGAACGGCGAAGTGATGGGGCAGGCCGAAGCGGATGGTGTTGCCCGCGTGGTCGAGGATGATGGCGTCGGTCTTGCCCTCGGCCGGGCGGATCAGGCGCCCCTGCTGCTGCATGTGCAGGGCTTCCGACAGGGTCGGACGGGCGAGGATGCCGCAGGCCGCATCGGGCACGTCAAAGCCGATGCCGAGCACGTTGACCGAGCTTAAGACCAGGATGTCACCCGCGCGGAAGCCGGCGATGATCGCCTTGCGTGTGTCCTTGGGGGTGTAGGCGTCGAGGTGCGCCGCACTGACCCCCTCGGCGAGGAAGTCGTCGATGATGGACTTCGAGTGCGCGATGTTGACCGCGAAGACCAGGGTGGGTCGGCCCTCGGCCTTCTCCTGCCAGGTGGTGATGATGTCGCCGACCAGCTCCTTGCTGTTCAGCGCCCGTTCGAGGTCCCGCTCGACGAACTCCCCGCGGCGGATGGCAACCTCGGCGAGCACCGCTTGGAGCTTGGCGGCGGCCGGGCAGAAGGCGCGTACGGGCACCAGGAAGCCCTGCTCGGTCAGCCAGGCGACGGTCGGGCCGCGCACTAGGTTGGTGAAGTGCTTGCCCAGATCCGGGCGCAGCGGGGTGGCCGACAGGCCGATGAACGGCACCCGGTCCCAGGCCTGCATCAGCTCGATGTGGGCCTTGTGCAGGATGTGGGCCTCGTCGATCACCACGAAGCCGGCGGGCGGGGCACCGCGCGAGCGCACGGTCTGGACCGAAGCGACGATGACCTCGTCGTCGGGGCGGCGGGACGTGTTCTCGCCCTGCATGACCCCCACCCGCAGGCCGATGGCCTCAAGGTGGCGGGCGGCCTGCTCGACCAGCTCGATGCGGTCGACGATGAACATGCTCCGGTGCCCGTTGCGGGCGGCCCGGTGGATGATGTGCGAGGCGACCACCGTCTTACCCGACCCGGTCGGCATGGCGAGCATCTGCCGGAGGTGCCCGGCCATCAGACCGCGGCGCAGCTCGTCGACGATGTCCTGCTGGAAGTCGCGCAGCTCGATCATGCCTGCTCCTCCCGGCGGTACGCGACCGCACAGAAGGCGTCGGCGTCGCCCAGCGGCCGCCGTTCGCGGGCGAGGGCGTCGAATGCTCCTCCGACCAGGGACAGGTAACGGCGTGCAGGTGGTCGCGGATGTGGCCCCGATAGAGCCCATGCGCGGCGAACCAGGCGACCACGTCGAGGCTGGCGTAATCACCCCGGCCCGTCGGTGTCGGACTCCCAGCGGGGCGCTCAGCCGCGGCTGCGGCCGGTCGCGGGGTCTGCTGTCGGGCGTAGTGCTCGGCAAGCCGAGCGATCAGGCGCGGGGGGATCTGCTGCCAGCGCGGCGGAATGCAGCACGTCGACTCCCGATGCGGTCGCTCCGGGGTATCTGGCCCCTTGCGGTTGATGCTCCCGTACAGCCGCAGGATTCGGCCCGGGTTGCGCACTGAGGTGTCGAAGGCGACCTCGTTGTCGCCGAACTGCCCGGCGAGGCCGCGGTAGAGGTGTGCGAGCATCTCCCGGGTCTCGGCGTTGTTCGGCAGGCGCACTCGGTAGAGCGCGTGGTAGCCGTTGCCGGACTTCGCGTGCAGGGGCAGCGGCCAGCCGAGCTTGCCCAGCATGGCCACCAGGGCATTGCGCCGCTCGAAGGCGGCGGCCAGCTCCTCGTCGGTGGCGCAGACCCCCGTCGGGCGCTCCGGGTCGAGGTCGAAGGGTAGGCGGGTGATCCAAGCGACATCCTCATCGCGGATGGGACTGCCCGTCATGCTGTTGGCTACCGGCCTGGGCTTCGGCGCGTTCAGGCTCAAGTACAGGTTCCCGGTACCCGCCCGTGCGCGAGCTTCCTGCAGCAAGGCGTCGAGGTCGGTGAACCAGCCGGTAGCCCAGCGGCCGCCGTCCTGGTGACGCAGCTCGATCAGGCCGCAGTCGGTCAGTGCCCAGCCGAGATAGTCGCGAGTGCTGCTGAGCTGGCTCATGCGGCACCTCCCGCCACGGCGCCAAGCAGCGAAGATGCCCCGTCACTGTCGCCATCGCTCTTGCCGCCGGGGGGCGGTTTCCTCCAAGCAGCAAGGCTAGGAGGGACGGGAAGGGAAGGGCCGGCTTGGGCACCCCCTTGGCATGCCCCTCCCCAAGCCCCTTCCGAAGGTCCTTCCAGGCTGATGCCGTAGCGCGCGAGGAATGCCCCCAGGAGCTTGGTCTCGGGCAGCCCCAGGAGGTGTTGCCGGATCGACCGGGAGCGGTTGTCGCTCTCATTCCAGCGCGGCGAGACCTGGTGGGCGAGCATGTTGCAGACCCACACGACTCGGCTGTCGGCGTCATACTGGCAGAAGCCCTCCCGCTCCAGGTCCAAGACGTGCCCGGCGACCTCGGCCTCGGTCATCTGCAGCTCGCTGGCGGCGAGCGCCAGCGGCAGGTAGTAGATGCCGCTCATGTGGGAGTGCGGGTTGCTGACCAGGTAGATGGCGACCAGCGCGGTCTCATGGCCGTACCGGCGCAGCACGGCCTGTCCGGTGCCGCCGATCCAGAAGCGCGACTTGAGGATGCCCGCGTTACGCATGGGGCACCTCCGGGCAAGCTGCGCTAATATTCGGCGTCGCGATGTATGCTGTTGTTCTGGCCTCGGTGCCCGTTCTTGGGTCCGAGGCCAGTCTGCTTCTGGCCCCTTTCATTGGTTGCCCCCTCCCTGCCGCGCGAGCCGCTCCTTGAGCCCGAGCACGCCCTTGACCGAGGTCACTTCGCCGGTCGCGGGGTCGACCTCGATGTCGCGCGCCTCCTCCACCGTCTGCATCCCGAGCAGAAGGTCCGGGGCGTAGAGGCGACCGAAGAAGGTCGCTGCCCGGTAGCGGAGCATCAGCTCGGGCATCGTCTGCCACTTGCTGCCCTGCTTGCCGTACCAGCCTTCGGCCTTGGCCATCTGGATCGTGACCTTCGGCCCTTCGAGCCGCTCGCCGGTGGCGCGGTCCTCGGCCCAGGCGAAGCACGACTGCTGCTCGCCCGCGCCCTCGACTACGAACCGAAGGGGTGTGAACCGCCCGCAGGCGTTGAGCGCCGCGATGATGAACTGCGCCGACCAGGTCGGTTTGCCCTGGACGATGGAGAGGTGCTGCATGACGGCCAGCGGGGGGGCTCCGGTGCGCTGCGCCAGCTCCAAGGCAATCAGGGTGTTCGCAAGCCCCTTCTCGCCCCGGAACTGCTGAGGCACTAGGTCCGAAGCGCACAGGGCACGGGCCATGCGTTGCGCCAGCTCGAAGGTGTGTGCATCGGCAAATGCGGGGACCGAAGGGGTCTCGTTGGGTACGGCGATCTCGGTAGACATGGCGGACCTCACTTGAGCCGGAGCACGCGGTAGGTGCTCTCAGAGCTGAATCGGGCGAAGGTGTCGGGCTCCTCGGTTCTGAGCCGGGTCTGATCGAGCCGGGTCGCCGTCTGGGTCTTCCACGTCGCCAGCGTGTGCCCGTCGGCGTCGACCAAGGTGGCAGCCTCGCCGAGGTGCTCCTTGATCAGGAACTCGGCGTCCTTCGCCCGGGCGTCCAGCTCCTTCTGCTGGTGCTTGACAGCCTTGAGGTCGGCGACGGCCTGGGATACCGAGGGGTTGGTCTCGACAGTGCCGCCCGAGTCCTCCCGGAAGAGCAGGGCGAGGTCCTCGACGGTGGTCGGCGGCGGTGGCATGCGTTTCTCGACGCACTCCTCCCAGAACCAGCGCTCACGCTCGACCAGCATGTCGGCCAGCTCCTGGTCGAAGGCGACGGGATAGATGCGCAGCTCCTGACCGCCGATCAGGGCGGCGATGTCGGCAGCCCGGTAGCCAGTGGCGAGCAAGTAGTGATGCACCTGCACCAGCCAGGCATCGGGAACCTCGTCGGTGCCGTCCTTGCCGAGCGAGCGCCCCGGCCAGTAACCGGTGGTCTTGACCTCCAGGAGCTTCCGCTCGCCGACGATCTCCCGGTCGATGTTGCCGAGCAGCCAGGGCAGGTCCGGGTGATGGACGGTGCGGTTGCGCCGGCGGACCTTGACGCCGGTGCGGCGGGCATATTCCCGAGCGACCGCGTCTTCGAGCAGATTGCCCCACAGCACCGCGTTGCGGTCGCGGAGGTCGGGCGGCTCCTGCTCGCCGACCTTCTCCATGTAGACATCCAAGGGTGTGCGGTAGGGCGACAGACCAAGCGCGGCGGCGGCGTCACTGCCCCCTAAACCATGCCGGCGGGCGTCCTGTTGGGCGGCGGTGAGCATCACACGGCCCTCCCTTTCGGAATTGCGGCTTCCTGCTTCCGCCGCAGCCACTCCTGTTCGTCGGCTGGGGTCTCGGTGTGGCCGTCAACCCTGGGCGCGGTCGCCGCCCAGCAGGGCGGGTCCTCCAGAGGAGGCATGGTGGATTCCGTGCTCATGCTTCCCTCCGGGGGCGTTGGCGCCCTGGCATGGGAATGCCACGGTCCCGGGTGCGGGCCTCGCGGCTGCTCCTGAAGGTGTTTCGCTCTAAGAACGCCAACACGTCGGACAACCGGTACCGCACCGATCGGCCAATCTTGATGAACGGAAGCTCGCGGCCCTCGCGCCGCCAACTCTCCAGGGTCTTGCGTTTCTGCTCGATGCAGCTAGCCGTCGTGTCCTCGTCTAGGAGCACATGGGCCGGGTCGGTGCCCGCATATCGCTGGAGCACAGCCGCCAGCGGGGGCATATCGGAAGGGGTGGGGGTGGACTCCACGGGGTGGTCCTCCATTGGCGCCCGGCGGAATTACTGGGCTTCGGGAGGATTATCGAGGAGCCCGAGGGGGTGCCCCGGGTAAGATTAAGAGAAAAATCCTGACGGAAAATTACCCGCGCGTGGAGTTCTGGTCAGTCAGCCACGCGTAGCTGTCTAACCGCGTCCTGCGCAAGCTGCTTGAGGCGATCCTTACCGAGCCGACGAACTTCGTATGTCGAGCTTAGCCAATCGAAAAGTTCGCGTAGCACCTTCTGGAAAGGAGTTTCGGCATCATCACCACGCGTAGTTGGGCGGTTACCCAGGTGGGTAACATAGGCATAGGCAACGCTGTAGATCAGCCGCGGGGTATCATCATCCTTGGGTTTTGTTACTGGCGTGCGGACCTCGACTTCTCCGGCTTCCGACAAGTCGAGGTCGAACTCTTCGATTTCATCCGAACAACGCTGGTCTGACGCGGCTTGCGAGAAGTGGTACTCGATCGACTCTTTCGCGCGCTCGATGCCGTAGCGCAAGGCTTCCAGGCGCATGAGGAACCGGTAACGCTCAGGCCCATGGGGAAAAACAACGCGGCCCGAGCCTCCTAGCGCTCGCTCGGAGATAACCTCGACTTTCGGATACTCGTCGCAAATCCCGTGCTGAAGAAGGAAGATGCTCGATCCGTGTTCAAGTTTGTCAATACAGTCGATGGGTAGCAAGTCCAGTTGTGAGAAAATCGCGTCCAGTTCGTTGGCAATTTTCGTCAGCGGCGTGGTGTAGTCCTTCTTAGTTGGCCAGGGCTTGTTATCTCTAGCGTTAGGTGGAGGAATCGTCCCGTATGGACCGCGTGGCCAGCGCCCGTGTTCGCGCAAAGAGAAAGAAACATAGCGAGAAACAGCGGCTTCGATCGCACTGATGAATTTCTTACAATCCTCCCGCAATACCGTTCGGCGACCTTCCTTTGCGACAGTCTCTACCGCTTTATTCAGCTTCTCGCGAACGTCTTTGGGGACTTTTGTGCGCCCGCCCCGTGGGAAACGAGTTTTCTTTTGAAGATCCCGCGGCATCAGCAGACCTCCCCCAGCTGCCGCCCCGCCAGCTCAAACAGTAGCCGCCGCTTCTCGTCCTCCGGCAACGCCGCCAGCAGATCCTGCAGCCGGTTGTCCAGGTTCCGGGATGCCAGCAGCCCGGCGTCGCCGAGGATCGTGTCCTCCACGGCCTGGGAATAGTCCAGCAGCTCGTCCAGCCCTAGCCGGATGTAGCCCTCGGTCACTTCCTCGTGGCCCATATGGTTCAGCAGCCGCTTGACGGCCACGGCGGGCAGCCCCGCCCGGGTGGCCGCACTTGCCCACACCCGCCGCAGGTCGTGGGGGGTGATCCAGAGACCGGTGCGGGCCTGTAGCTCCAACTGGAGCTTGCGCGTGTTGTTCAGCGGCTGCCCTTGCACCCGACCGGGGAAAACCAGCTCCCCGGAGTAGTCACGCCGCAGCTCCCCCAGGATCTCCCCGACCCGTCGAGTAATCGGCCGCACCAGGGGCCGCCGGTTCTTGCTCGTGGTGTCGGGAATGGTGATCGTGCCCATGCCCAGGTCCACCCGGGACCAAGGCAAGGTTGCCAGCTCGCTGAAGCGCAACCCGGTGAGCGCCAGCGCCTCCAGCAGCAGGCAGGACACCCGCCGCGCCTCCGTGGTGGCGTCCTGCCCGGGGACCTGACGAAGGACCGCGAACCAATCGGGCAGCCGCTTCTTCGGGATGATGCTCTCCTTGCGGGGGACGTTGTTCCAGCCGCGCTGCCCGGGGCCACGCTCGCGCTTGTTGAGGATGCCCACTGGGTTCGGTCCCAGGACCGCCTCCCCATTGCCCGTCCGCTGGTTGCTGCGTGCCCAGTTCCACACCAGCCGCAGCACGCGCATGTCCTGATCCGCCCGGGACCTGCTCTGCTCGCTGCGGGACTTGTGGATCTCGCGCACCCGCTGCGGGGTGAAGTGGGTCAGGGGCTTGTCCGCGACGGCCTTGAATGTCGTGCTCAGGCTCGCCCGGTACTTCCGCCGGGTGCCCTCCGCCACGTCGGCCGCTGCCAAGAAGCCCTCCAGCGCCTGACGGTAGGTAAGCCCTCGCAGCTCGCGCACCTCCGCCGCCTTGCGCTGCTCCTCCTTCGGGTCTGTGCCCTCGTGGAGCTTCTTCAGCAGATCCTGCGCCGCTCGCCGCGCCGACTCCACGGTTAGGACCCGCCGATCGCCGAGCAGGCGGTTGAGCTTGCGCCCCTGCACTTTCTTGAGGAGATAAAAGCCCACGGCCGGATCGACAGTGGACGAACCGCCGCCGTCCCTGCGTAGCCTCACCCGCAAGTGCAGCCCCGGGACTGAGCCAGGGCCGCCTCGGTCCTGCGCCAGCGCCTCTCCGGTGGCGGGGATGGTGGCTGGCTGCGCGCGCCACCCGTCCAGGGTCTGCTTGACCCACTTATCTAGCTCGCGCTCGGTGAAGTTAAACTGAGGGGTAGCCATTACCGGACCTCCTACCTGGTCGGGTGGTGGTCAGGTTCCTCAGGGTGTTGGCCGCACCCTCCGGGGAACCGCTCTCGATCTCGGGGAACCCGTCCGTGGTCCTCATGCCCGCTTCAGCAGACCTCCCGTTAGGCCGGGGAACTCTGGGGGAACTTATGAGCCCGGTTCACGGCGGTCTCGCCGGGGATTCCCGGGGAAAAGAATAGCCCGAACAACCCGAGAAAAGCAAGCAATAACGGTATGTTACATGGACTCCCAGGAGTTGCCAGGGAATCACGGGGCTAGCGAGGGGTGAGCCTGAAAAGGACTGAAAATCCTCGTGTCGGTGGTTCGATTCCGCCCCTGGGCACCAGACTTCTCTTACGACTCCACGCGTTGCAGAGCCTGGTGCCGCCTGCCTTTGCAGGGTAAGCGCGTCAACGCGACTCGATCGTGACACGACCTTATCCCACAGGGTGACGGCGGTCCGAAAACGCCGCTAGTTCCGGGCTACGCTGGCGACGGTATCCGAGAAGGTCCACCCTGCGTGCCACCACGGGAGGCAGGGCTTCCGGGACTAAGTCCGCAAGCGAGCCCTCGGCTCGTCCAGGATCCCCTTCGCCGACATTCCGCCAAGGACTGCGGGAATCCAGGGGCCAAGGAGGGCGACGGCCGCCGCCGTCCGACCACGCCCGATCTGGGAGTCGCAACTGCGTCTGGCGGGTGAACCCTGTCGCACGACTCAAGCCGCGGCCGGACTAGGGCCGTGCGGCATCGATCAGCAACCGCTCCCACCGCCCCAGCGCGGCACGTCGCGAGTAGCGCTCTTCGCAGAGACGGCGGGCATTGCGCCCCATGCGCTCGCGCAGCTCTTGGTCGTCACGCAGTCGGCACACCGCCTCAGCGAGACCTGCGCCGTCTCCCTGAGCGACAGCGAGACCCACATCGGCCTCGGAGAGTAAGGCACCGATCTCACCCCGCGGGTCGCCGACGAAGACCGTCGGCCGCCCAGCAGCCGCGATACCGTAGAACTTGCTCGGGACGATCAGCCCCTCCACCTCGGGCCGCAGCACGACCAGGTGGGCATCCGCCGAGGCCAAGCTCTCGTTGAGCCGCTCCGCCGGCTGGTAGGGCTGGAACATCAGATTCGTAAGCCCTCGGCCTTTGGCCAGGGCGCGCAGCCGGTCCAGCGAGGCACCGCCGCCGATGAACAGCAAGACGACATCCGCCTGCGACGATAACAGCTCCGCCGCTGCCAGCACGGTGGCGTAGTCGTGCGCACACCCCAGGTTGCCCGAATACCCCAGTACAAACCTCCGTCCAAGCCCCCACTCCGCGCGCAGGGGGCTCGCTTGGGACACCATCGGTCGGATCTGCTCGTCGTCCGACCAGTTCGGCACCACCGTCACGCGCGCCGGCCCGACCCCCAGCGCCAGCAGGCGGGCTTGCATCCGCTGCCCGATCGCCACGTTCATCGCCGCGCGCGCGAGCGAGCGGTCCCGCAGGCGAGCAAGCACGCCACCGACCGCGCCTTGCGCCAAGCGGATACCCAGGGCGGCGGCCACCTCCGGGAACAGGTCCTGCAACCAGTTAACCAATCGCGCCCGGCGCAGCCGCACCACCCACCCCGCCGGCACCGAGATCAGCGGCGGGTCCGTCTTCGCGATCAGGACATCTGCGGGATGCACCAGCCGCAGCAAGCGGGCCGTAGCGGCCAGGTAGAAGGAGCCATAGTCCAGCGCCCGACCCACTAGCCCCGCTCGCCCAAAGCGCGTGGTGCGCACCCGGTGCACCTCGACCCCGCGGATCGACTCCCACGCCGGCAGCTCCGCGGCGGGGTCGTCATAGCGCAACCGACTCGTCACGACATGAACCGAGTGCCCCTGCGAGGCCAGGAAAAAGGCCAGATCCGAGACCATCTGACTGGTGGCAGAATGGTCTGGGTGAAAGAATCGGTTAACG
This sequence comes from Chromatiaceae bacterium, assembly GCA_025458165.1. Taxonomy (GTDB): domain Bacteria; phylum Pseudomonadota; class Gammaproteobacteria; order Chromatiales; family Chromatiaceae; genus JALOTB01. The sequence continues at coordinate 28,680 of JALOTB010000074.1, forward strand.
AACAAAAAGCGGCTTGTCATCACGCAGCGGCAAGCAGGAAACCATCAGCCATCGCTGACAGATGAAGACGAGAGCCACCGACCCGCCAGCACCCAACACCGAGCATTTGCTGGAGCTGACCGAGTGGGCTGCAAAACTGCTCGCCGACAACCCGCGCCCCTGGCCAGCAGCGGCCGCGGGCGTCGACCGACGGATCGCAAGAGATTTCTTTCGCGCTGAAGGCATCGGCCCCCTGTGCCATTACACCCTTCAGGCCACTGGCGCCCGGGAGCTGGTGCCACCGCCCGTCTGGGAGCTCCTGCGCCAGGAGCGTCAGGCGGCCACGGCCCTGGAGCTGTTGCGCGGCCATCGCGACGCACATGCGCTCCGCTGCCTGGGCGAGATTGGACTCAAGCCATTGGTACTCAAGGGCGCCGCCTATGCAAGGACAATCTATCCCGAGCCCGACCTCCGGCCGCGCTGCGACACCGATCTGCTCTTTGCCGATCGTACCGCGGCCGAGGCGGCCTGCGCTCGCCTTGCGAGCGAAGGATACGAAACCGCCCCGAATATCGTCGAAGGCCGTTTCGTGAGCCGGCAAAAGACCTGCTTTCTGCCTACTGCCGGGGGACACGCGATCGACCTCCATTGGGCCATCAGCAACAGCCACACATTCGTGCGGGCACTGCCCCAGATAGATCTCATCCGTGAGGCCGTGCCCCTACCCGCGCTCCACCCCGATGCGGCGACCCTAGACCCAGTCCGCAGCCTGCTCTTCGCGTGCGTCCACTTATTCGGACACGAGCGGTACGGGCACTGGCCGCGCCTGCTTTGGCTCCACGACATCTACCGTTTGAGCAAACAGCTCAGCGACGCCGACTGGGCGGACTTTCGCGACAAGGCGATACCCGGCCGCATCGCCGGAATCTGCCGACACGTCCTCGACCAAGCGGGCCAGTGGTTTCCGATATCCCCCGCGGCGGGTCTCCGAGCCGCCTTGATCGACGCTGAAGCGGACGAGGTCTTCCGCCCCGACCGACTGAAGAGCCATCTCCACTTCGCCTGGTACGACATGGTGGCGTTGGCCGACTGGGGGGAGCGGCGGCAGTGGATTCGCGAAACCCTGTTCCCTTCCGCCGAGTACATGCGGAGCAAGTACGCAACGGCCCGCATAACCTGGCTGCCGCTGCTCTACCTCCGTCGCTCGGCGACCGGGCTAGCGAGACGGCTGGGACTCAAAAACCCTTCGGGCCCCTGAGCCGACGTACCAGCACTCGCCCCGGCTTCACCCCCTACCGGGGTCCTACACCCCGTATCCTGAGGTATCCCTGCGCCGCCGGGCCCGAGACCCCCAGGGCATCGGCGATGGGCACCCCACGTCCCAGCCCGCGGCAGGTTTGGAAGGCGTGGTCATACCCCCGACCGGCATCACCGAAAGCCCCGGCCGCTCGAACAGCGTCACTGCCCGGCGCAGACGCCAGACCACCGAAGCCTGCGCCCCACCTCTGCTCGCCCGAGCCCCCCGGGACCCCCTTTCGCTCCCTGCCGCCCCGCGCGGATGGGCCGCCCCGGCACTCGGAAACATCCGAGTCGGGCACTTGGCTGCGACATCCGCCCTGAAGCACGGGCCCACAAGGCCCTGACCCTTGCATTCGCTGCCGACCTTGGTCACAGTTCGCCGGCCTTGAAGCTCGACGTCTGTGGCCGCGCCGAGGGTCGAGGAACCAGTGACCAACCGCCAGGAGTGCTCTTCCATGTCCACCTCCCCCGTCATCAAGCTCGCGAGCGGCGAGCAGATCCCCATCGAGCTGCACAAGGTCCGCATGGTGCAGAAGCTGCACCTTAAACCAGTCGAGGAGCGCCTGGAGGCGGTCAAGGCGGCGGGCTACAACTCGTTCCTGATGAGCACGCGGGACATCTTCCTCGACATGCTCACCGACAGCGGCACCAACGCGATGAGCGACCTGCAGGTGTCGTCGATGCTGCAGGCGGACGATGCGTACGCCGGCTCGCAGAGCTTCGATCGCGTCAAGCAGGCGGTGAAGGACGTGTTCGGCAAGGAATACTTCCTGCCGGTGCACCAGGGGCGCGCGGCCGAGCACGTGATCTTCCAGGCCTTCGTCTCGCCCGGGCACGTGGTGCCGATGAACTATCACTTCACCACCACCAAGGCGCACATCGAGCTGCCGGGCGGGAAGATCGACGAGATCTTCACGGAAGAAGGGCTCAAGGTGAAAAGCACCTTCCCCTTCAAGGGCAACATCGATATCCAGAAGCTCCGTAACCTGATCGAGACGCACGGGGCGGACAAGATCCCCTTCGTGCGCATGGAGGCGTCGACCAACCTGATCGGTGGGCAGCCGTTCTCGGTCGAGAACATGCGCCAGGTGCGCGCGGTCTGTCAGCAGCACAACATCATGCTGTTGCTCGACGCCAGCTTGATCGGCGAGAACGCCTATTTCGTCAAACAGCGCGAGGCAGAATTCAAGGACAGTTCGATCGGCGAGATCCTGCACACCCTGTGCGGGCTGGCGGACCTGATCTACTTCTCCAGCCGCAAGGTCAGCTCCACCCGCGGCGGCGGCATCTGCACCAACGACGTGCGGCTGTTCGACCAGCTCAAGGACCTGGTGATCCTCTACGAGGGCTTCCTCACCTACGGTGGGATGTCGGTGCGCGAGATCGAGGCAATGGCGGTCGGCCTGCGGGAGACCCAGGACGAGACGGTGATCGGCCAGTCGCCCGCCTTCATCAAGTACCTGGTCGAGACCCTGGACGCCCAGGGCGTACCGGTGGTGACCCCGCCGGGCGGGCTCGGCTGCCACGTCGACGCCGGCGGCTTCCTGCCGCACGTCCCGCAGACCGAGTACCCGGCCGGCGCCCTGGTGGCGGCCTACTACATCGCCTCCGGCGTGCGCGGGATGGAGCGCGGGACCATCTCCAGCGTGCGCGATGAGGCGGGCAATGACCTGCTGGCCGACGTCGAGCTGATGCGTCTCGCCATGCCGCGGCGAGTGTTCACACTCTCGCAGGTTAAGTACGCGGCCGACCGGCTGCTCTGGCTCTACAAGAACCGCGAGCTGGTGGGTGGGCTCAGGTTCGAATACGAGCCCAAGGTCCTGCGCTTCTTCCTCGGCCGCCTGGTGCCGACCAGCGACTGGCCGGAGCGCCTCGCCGCCAAGTTCCGCGCGGACTTCGGCGACAGCCTGTAGGGATGCGCCGCGGGGAGCGCTGAGCCGATCGGCCTTTCCCCGCATCAGCCGTGACGCCAGGACCGGGCACCGCGCCCGGCCCCTGCCCCGCCAAGCCGTCGGCACCCGTCGCGATCCGCCGCGGCGGTTTCCCTCTCCATGGCCAGCAAGGTATAAACGGGGCTCCCCCCAAGCCGCTGGAGCCCCCATGTCGATTCGTATCACCCACCGCTGGTCCTTGCTCGTCGCGCTCGTCCTAGTCCTCGCCCTGCCCGCGCTCGCGGCGCGCGGCCCCGATCTGCCGGACTATCCCGCCGAGGAGGTCGCCCCGGGGCTCTACGTGATCCACGGCCCGGTCGCCTATCCGACCCCAGAGAACCAGGGGTTCATGAACAACCCCGCCTTCCTGGTGACGGAGACCGGGGTGATCGTGGTCGACCCGGGATCGAGCGTGCAGACCGGGGAGATGGTGCTGCGCCAGATCCGCAAACTGACCGACAAGCCGCTGCTCGCGGTGCTCAACACCCATGTGCATGGCGACCACTGGCTCGGCAACCAGGCGATGATCGCGGTCGCCCCCGAGGTGCCGATCTACGGCCACCCCAAGATGCTGGAGCAAATCGCCCAGGGCGCGGGGGAGCAGTGGGTGGCGCTCATGCTGCGCGCCACCGACAGCGCGACCGAGGGCACCGTCGCGATGGGGCCGACCCGGGCGCTGGAGGGCGGCGAGACCCTGACGCTCGGCGGGCTCACGTTCAAGACCCACTACTACCCGCACGTGCACACCACCACCGACCTGATGTTCGAGCTCCCCGAGCTCGGCGTGCTGTTCCTCGGCGACAACGCCTGCAACCGGCGCATCGTGCGCATGGACGACGGCTCATTCCCCGGCAGCATCGCGGCGCTCGATGGGGTCAGGGCAGAGGTCCAGGCCGAGATCCTGATCCCGGGTCACGGCCGCACCGGGGGTTGGCAGATCGTGGATGACTACCGCACCTACCTCGCCGGGGTCTACGAGGGCGTCGTCGAGCTCTACGAGGAGGGCCTGAGCGACTTCGATATGAAGCCGATCATCGCCGAGCGGCTCGCCCAATTCCACGACTGGCCCGGCTTCGCGGAGGAGCTGGGCAAGCACATCTCGCTCGCCTATCTGGAGGTCGAGGCCGCGGCATTTTGACCCCCGGCCGCGAGCGCCGGGCGGTTTCCGGTCGTGCTGACCACCTGACGGCATCCGAGGAGGTCCCCGCGTCATGGGCCGTAAAGCAACGTCCGACCCCAGGCTGCCCCTGCCCGGTCAGCCCTATCCGTTGGGCGCGAGCTGCAACGGTGAGGGGACCAACTTCTCGGTGTTCTCCGAGGTCGCCGAGCGGCTCGAGCTCTGCCTGTTCGACGCCGAGGGGCGTCAGACCGCCACCTACGACCTGCCCGAGGTCACCGCGCTCTGCTGGCACGGCTATCTCCCCGGCGTCGGCCCGGGCCAGCGCTACGGGTACCGGGTGCACGGACCCTGGGACCCGGCGAGCGGCCGGCGCTGCAACCCCAACAAGCTGCTGCTCGACCCTTACGCCAAGGCCATCGACGGCGAGGTCCGCTGGGACCCGGCGGTCTTCCCGTACCCGCAGGGCGGTCCCGAGGACACGATGGACGAGGCCGACAGCGCCCCGTTCGTCCCCAAGGCACTGGTCATCGACCCAAGCTTCGACTGGGAGGCCGACCGCCGCCCGCGCACCCCCTGGCACGAGACGGTCATCTACGAGGCCCACGTGAAGGGCCTCACCGCCACCCACCCGGGCATCCCCAAGGCCCTGCGCGGGACCTATGCGGGCCTCGCCCACCCTGCGGCGATCGAGCACCTGCAGGGGCTCGGCGTCACCGCCGTCGAGCTGATGCCAGTGCACCAGTTCATCCACTATGCCTTCCTCGCCGAGAAGGGCCTGCGCAACTACTGGGGCTACAGCAGCATCGGCTACTTCGCCCCTCACAACGAGTATGCGGCCGACCGCAGCCAGGGCCATCAGGTCCAGGAATTCAAGGGGATGGTCAAGGCCCTCCACCGCGCGGGCCTGGAGGTCATCCTCGACGTGGTCTACAACCATACGAGCGAGGGCAATCACCTTGGGCCGATGCTGAGCCTCAAGGGCCTGGACAACGCCGCCTACTACCGGTTGATGCCCGATGACCGGCGCCACTACAGGGATTACACGGGCACCGGCAACAGCCTCAACATGCAGAGCCCGCACGTCCTGCAGCTCATCATGGACTCGCTGCGCTACTGGGTGCTGGAGATGCACGTCGACGGCTTCCGCTTCGACCTGGCCTCGACGCTCGCCCGCGAGCTGCACGAGGTGGACCGACTCTCGGCCTTCTTCGATATCATCCAGCAGGACCCGGTGATCTCGCAGGTCAAGCTCATCGCCGAGCCCTGGGACCTCGGCGAGGGCGGCTACCAGGTCGGCAACTTCCCGCCGCTCTGGTCGGAGTGGAACGGCAAATACCGCGACACCGTCCGCGACTTCTGGCGGGGCGCGGACCAGACCCTGGGCGAGCTCGCCTACCGTCTGACCGGCAGCTCCGACCTGTACGAGTCGAGCGCCCGCCGGCCACATGCGAGCATCAACTTCGTCACCGCCCACGACGGCTTCACGCTGCGCGACCTGGTCTCCTACAACCACAAGCACAACGAGGCCAACGGCGAGGACAACCGCGACGGCACCGACGACAACCGTTCATTGAACTGCGGGGTCGAGGGCCCGAGCCACGACCCCGAGGTCGAGCGTCTGCGCACCCGCCAGCAGCGCAACTTCCTGGCGACGCTGCTCTTGTCCCAGGGCGTGCCCATGCTGCTGCACGGCGACGAGCTCGGCCGCACCCAGCAGGGGAACAACAACGCCTACTGCCAGGACGGCGCGCTGGCCTGGATCGATTGGGGAGCGCTCGACCAGGACCTGCTCGACTTCACCCGCCGCCTGATCCACTTCCGCCGCGACCATCCGGTGTTCCGCCGCCGGCGCTGGTTTCAGGGCCGCGCGATCCACGGCGGCGAGATCAAGGACCTGGCCTGGTTCAACCCGGGGAGCGAGCAGATGGCCGAGGAGCATTGGGGCGAAGGCTGGGCCAAGTCGCTCGGCCTCTTCCTCAACGGCGAATCCACCTTCTGCCCGAACCCCGACGGCACGCGGGTTGAGGACGATGACTTCTTCCTAGTCATCAATGCCCACCCGGACGCGCTCGCCTTCACCCTACCCGGCCCCGAGTGGGGCGAGCGCTGGGTCAAGCTGCTCGACACGGCGAGCGGCTGGCTGGATTCGGACGACCCAATCCCGGCCGGAACCGATCTGCCGGTCGAGGGCCGCTCCTTGGTGCTCCTGCGCCGTGCCACCTGACCCTCGCTGTACCGATCGCCATGCCCAGCAAGCGACAGACCCGTCCCAGCCAAAAGCCTCAGCTCGTGATCCGCAACGCGCGGGTCAAAGACATCCCCGCCATCCGTGCCCTAGTCACCGCGGTCTACGGCCCGCACGGCATGGGGAGCTACAGCGCGGCGATGCTGCGCGGCCAGATCAACAACTTCCCAGAGGGACAGTTCGTCGCCGAGTACGAGGGCGCGATCGTGGGCTACTGCGCCACTTTCCAGATCGGTCCCGAGGTGGCGCTCAAGCCCCACACCTGGCGCGAGATCACCGGCGGCGGCTACGCCTCCCGTCACGACCCGGAGGGCGACTACCTCTACGGCATGGAGGTCTGCGTCGACCCAAAATACCGGGGGCTGCGTATCGGCCAGCGCCTCTACGACGAGCGCAAGAAGCTGGCGCAGTCCTGGCGGCTCAAGGGCATCGTCTTCGGCGGGCGTCTGCCCACACTCGCCAAGCGCCTGGCGCGCTTCGGCAGCGCCGAGGCCTACGTCGAGGAGGTCAAGGGCAACCGCAGCCGCGACCCGGTGCTGAGCTTTCAGCTCCGCAACGGCTTCGAGGTGATCGGACTCCTCCCCGACTATCTCCCTGAGGACAAGGACTCGCTCGGCTACGCGGTCCATCTCCTGTGGCGCAACCCGAGCGCCCCCGACGAGGCCGAGGAGAGGCGCGCCAAGGGCTACGGCGGCCGCCTGCCGGACACGGTACGGGTGGCCACCGTGCAGTACATGCAGCGGCGCGTCACCTCGTTCGAGCAGTTCCTGGACATGGTGCGCTACTTCATCGACGTCGCCGCCGACTACCGGGCGGACTTCGTCGTCTTCCCCGAGCTCTTCTCACTGCAGCTCCTCTCCATGGAGGACCAGGAGCTCTCCCCCGCCCAGGCGATCGAGGCCCTGACCAAGTACCGCGACCCCCTGCGCGAGGCCCTGCGCGAGATGGCGATCCGCTACAACATCAACATCATCGGCGGCTCGCACCCGACCAAGATGCCCAACGGCCGGGTCGAGAACATCTGCTATGTCTGCCTGCGCGGCGGCGAGGTCCACGAGCAGCCCAAGATCCACCCGACCCCCAACGAGGTCTACTGGTGGAACATCGAGGGCGGCGGGAGCCTTCACGCCATCGATACCGACTGTGGTCCCATCGGTGTCCTGATCTGCTACGACGCCGAGTTCCCCGAGCTCGCCCGGCACCTCGCCGATCAAGGGGTCAACATCGTCTTCGTGCCCTTCTGCACCGACGAGCGCCAGTCGTACCTGCGGGTGCGCTACTGCGCCCAGGCCCGCGCCGTCGAGAACCAGTGCTACGTGGTCATGTCCGGCAACGTCGGCAACCTGCCCAATGTCCACAACATGGATATCCAGTACGCACAGTCCTGCATCCTGACCCCCTGCGACTTCCCCTTCGCGCGGGACGGCGTCGCCGCCGACACCACCCCCAACGTGGAGACGGTCGCCTTCGCCGATCTGCGCCTGGAGTCCCTGCGTATGGCGCGCGGCTCGGGCACGGTGCAGAACTTGAAGGACCGCCGGCACGACCTCTACACCACCATCTGGCGGGAGAAGTGACCCACCAGCCAGGTCGGGGTGATCGCCAGCGGCGTGCGCCTCACCCGCCTCGGACCTCGGGACGCCGGTGACCGTTGACCGCGTCCGGACCTAACCTCAGGACCTCAACCCCCTTGTCCCCCATCCTGCAGCCTGGATGGAACTGCTGGCGCATCGAGCCCGCCAGCCGAGCCGAGGTGCTCATCGACGGTGCCGCCTACTTCGCGGCCTTTCGCGCCGCGGCGAAGCGCGCCCGTCACTCGATCTTCGTCGTCGGCTGCGATGTCGACAGCCGCACCACGCTGGTCCGGGAGGGGCCCGCGGACGAGCTGCCGACAGGGCTCGGCCCGTTCCTCGATGCGTTGGTCCGGCGCCAGCACGGGCTCGGCGTCTTCCTCCTGGACTGGGACTTCGCGATGCTCTACGCCGCTGACCGGGAGCTGCTGCCGATCTACAAGCTCGGCTGGCGCACTCACCGGCGCCTGCGGTTTCATCTCCACGACCAGCACCCCGTCGGTGCGTCCCATCACCAGTCGCCCTACCCATCACGCCTAGCCCTGGGACCGCTCCCAGGATTCGTCTACGGCCTGATCGGCTCCTTGTCGGGAGCCGCACTCACCTACGGGATCGGACATGCCCTCGGGCGCGATGCGGTGCGCCGACTCGCCGGCTCCCGCCTCAACAGCCTGAGCCGCCGGCTGGCGCGCCGGGGTCTGTTGGCGGTGCGGGTGATACCCGTGGCGCCGTGTACCGTCGTCAACCTGGTGGCGGGGCCTCGCCCATCCGTTTGCCGCACTTCCTGTTCGGCACCCACCTCGGCATGGCCCCGGGCATCCTCGCGGTGACGCTATTCGCGGACCGTATGTACGCCGCCGCGCGCCCCCCTTCGGCCACGACCTTGTCGCTGCTCGCGGCGGCGATGCTGGCGATCGTGCTGGGCGCTTGGGGCCAGCGACGCTGGTTGCTGCAAAGGCAGGCAGCGCAAAACCCGAGCGACTGAGCATGGGGGTGAGTCCGCGGCTCAGGGTCGCGACCTACAACATCCATGGAGGCGTCGGCCGCGGCGGGCGCGTCGACCTCGGCCGCACGCTAGGCGTGCTCGCCGAGCTCGACTGTGACCTCGTCGCCCTGCAGGAAGTCGCGTCCGCCCACGCGGTCAGCGGGGCGGCCGGCACGACTCAGCTCGACGCCCTGGCCGCCGGCACCGCGCTGACCGGCATCGCCGGCCCCACCCTGATTCGGCACGACGGGCCATACGGAAACGCCCTGCTGACGCGCCTGCCAGTCCGTGACGTCCGTCGTATCGACCTCAGCGTACCCGGCCGGGAGCCGCGCGGCGCCTTGATGGTGCGACTCGACTGGGGCGGTACCCCGCTGACGGTTGCGGCCACCCATCTGGGGCTAAGGCCGGCCGAGCGCCGCCGGCAGGTGCGCAGCCTGCTCGGCAGCATCGCCCAGGACGCTCAAGGGGTCTCCTTGTTGATGGGGGATATCAACGAATGGCTACTCGCCGGCCGGCCGCTGCGCTGGCTCCATGCCCACTTCGGCCGCCCGCCCGCCCCGGCGAGCTTCCCGGCGGCCTTTCCCCTGCTCGCGCTCGACCGGATCTGGGTGCACCCTCGCCAGGTCCTGTGCAGGCTGTGGGCGCAAGATACCCGGCTCGCCAGAATCGCCTCGGATCACCTGCCCGTCGTCGCGGAGCTTGAGCGACCGACGAGCTGAGCCCTATGGATGGCGTCGGCGAGCTCGACTCGGCTTTAACCGAAAAGAGGCAGGGTTCGGCTCAGCCGCTCCCTGGGGCGGCTCGGCCTGCGCTTCTGGCACAGCATCGCGACCCATAACGACAAGCGAGACCGCTACGAGATCTTCGGCGTGGGCGTTAGGGAAACGCTGAAGACTTCAGCGCTTCCCCCGCGGGGCAGGAGCCCCGCCATTTTCAGGCGCGCCAGCGACGGAAGATGAAGGAGCCGGAAAACCGCGCTTTTCCGGCCCGACTTTGACACTTCCGAGTAACACGCCTGGTGGGAAGCCGCGCAGCGCACGGGTTTCAGCCGAGCGCCGAGAACGCCCGTGTATCTATGTTCGGT
>JALOTB010000141.1 GCA_025458165.1 Chromatiaceae bacterium
CATCGCCACACGTTACGACAAATTGGACCGGCGCTATGAGGCATTCATCGCGATCGCGGCAGCGTGGATCTGGTTGGCTTAATGTCAACACTACCTAGGAACTGTTTGAGATCCGCATCGCGCAACAGCGCGACGATCCCCTCCGCGAAGACGGCCATCGCCGCGATCCCGGGGATCATGCCGAGCAGGGTGCCGAGCAGGAAATCGCGCAGCCGAATGCGGGAGGCACCGGCGAAGAGATTGATCACGGTGAACGGCGCCACCGGGATGATGCGCACCGCGACCACGGTGAGTATGCCCCGCCGCGCCAGGCGCTCGTGGAGGCGCGCGGCGCTGCTCCCCGAGATCCGCGCCACCGAGGCGCTGCCGAGGTAATGACCCAGACCGTAGGTCAAGATGGCCGCGGCGATGCAGCCGATGACGGCGTAGAGGGCACCGAGGACCGGGCCATAGACCAAGGCGCTGACGAGGATCAGCAGGGTGACCGGAACGGCGATCAGGCTCCCCAGCACGAAGCCCGCCACCGTCAGTCCCGGTCCCCAGGGGCCGTGCAGCACCGCGGTCAGCGCCGCAGCGATGGTCGTGGGCTCGAGCCAGTCGCCCAGGTCGGTCCAACGCCAGGCCGCGGCCAGGGCGAGCATCAGTACGACGAGACCGACCCCGAGCCACAGGCGGCGCCGGGCGGGGCCGAGCGAGCGGTGACCGATCACCGCATCGCTGACGTCGGCCAGGTTCAGCGGGCGGTCGGGGTCGATCAAGCGATCCTCGGGAAGCTGCCGCTCCCATTCGGCGTCGACCTCGCCGGAGAGCGGGGCCAGGGTGCGCCCCTGCGAGCGGACGGATTCGATCGCGGCGATGAGACCGCCCTCGCGCTCCTCCGCCGCCGCCAAGGCCTGTGCGTCGGTCGCCAGGAACATCCCGAGCAGACGCCGGCGCAGCCCCGCGATCGAGGCGCGCTCGCCCTCGTCCTGCGCGGCGACACAGAGATCGCACTCCGAGTCCAGCCCCATTCGACGATCATCAGCTTGGCGTGGACCATGAGGCAACGCGCCTCCAGCCCCGGCACCGACGGGTAGTAGACCCGCAGCCGCCCGTGGCGGTCGTCCTCCCGCAAGCGCTCGAGCCGACGGGCGCGCAGCACGTCCATGGTGTGCTGCTCCAGCCAGTCGCCAGTCTCCCGCGGCAGGACGATGACGACTTCGGGTCCCGCGCGCCGCCGCAGGCGCGCGCCGAGCGCATCGCAGATCGCCGCGGAGGTCAGATACTGGTTCTCGATGTAGATGAACCGCTCGGCCGCCTCGATCATGTCGAGGTAGAGGCGCTCGACCTCCCGCACCTCCGGCTGACCGCCGTGAGCGGGAAAGGTCCGCGCGATGGCGCAGCGCTGGTCGCGCGCCAGGGGGACGACCTCCGCGGGCCAGGGGTCCGCCTCCGCCGAGGCGCTCGGCGCGAGCGCTTCGTCCGTGGCCTTCTGCCAGCGCCCCAGGCACAGCCGCTCCAGCGCGTGCGCGGCCTCCCCGTCGACCAGGAGCTGCACGTCGTGGAAGGGCGGATAGGACTTGCCCGCCGCGTCCACGCGCCGCTCGTCCTCGGCGAGGTGCTCGGTGCTGTCCCATCGCCACTTGCTGAGGTCGAACCCCCCGCAGAAGGCGATCGACCCGTCAATCACGACCAGCTTCTGATGGTGGCTTGCGGCCACCGGATACTGGTCGTCCAGCACGAAGTGCAGCCGTGCATGTCCGTCCCAGGGGCTGTCGCCGAAGAAGAGGGGCTCACGCTCCAAGGCGTAGATCGGCGCGTAGCTCCAGAGCAGGATGTAGACATCGAGCTCCGGTCTCTCCTCGAGCAGCGCCCGCAGCAGCTCGGCCAGGGACCTCGGCAGCCCGTCGCCCGGGTCTTCCCGCGTCAGATCGACCTGGCTGTGCACGTCCCAGGCCAGGATGAAGATGCGCCGGCGGGCCGCGATCAGCGCGCGGCGAACCGCGCTAAAGTAGGCCTCGCCGTCGATCAGAACGGCCAGGCGATTGGCCGCGGCGACCTGCCAGCAATTCTCACCCTCACGAAACTGAAACTTCCGCACCGCCTCCCACCCTCGATTCGATCGGCTTGGCTATTCGGTCCCCGCTCGCATATCCAACACCCGGACGGCGGGACATGCCTGTCTCAAGGCAAGACCCCCGAGCCCGGCCGCGCCGCGGGAGACGCCGACCGGCTCGCCCCCAAGACCCTGCAACACTCGAACCAGATCGCACCGGCCAGCGGCGCGCGCGCGGCCGAGCGCCCGCGTAACCGCCGCACGGGGCCAGCGGGAGAGGGATCGACGGCCGGTGCCCGCACCGCGGCCCAAAAGGGGCGGATCCGGGACGACACCGGTACTACACTGCTTGGGCCTTTGCGGTTGAGCCTGGGCGTGGCCTGAGACTTGCCTCGCCTCCAGCGAGGCCGCCGCCCGACCTTAAGGGCACGACAGGCGCGACCACGGGCCAATCATCGTCGAATCCAGATGTCAACGAAGGGTGAACAATCAGACACGCCTCAGGATCTCGGCCAACCGTCGCTAGCGCGTCGGCTCGATGAGCTCATCGCCCAGATGGAGAACGGGGGCGACGCCGAGCGCAGCGCACTCCTGCTCGACCTGCGGGCCCACCAGTTCGAGGTCGAAAGGCAGAGCCGTGCGCTGCGCGCGGCCGAGCAAGCCCTCGCACTCTCCCGCGACCGCTACGCCCGGCTCTTCGATCTCGCCCCGCTGGGCTACGTCGTCTTCGACCCCCAAGGGCACATCAAGGAGATCAACCTCGCGGCCGCGCGGATGCTCGGCCGGCCCCGCGCGACCCTGACCGAGGCACCCTTCGCCGCCCTTCTCGAGCCCGGCGAGGCCGGCGCCTTCGTGGTGCGCCTGCACCGTGCGGGCGGGTCCCGTATGCTGCAGATGCACTCCTCGCCCCGGCAGGGCGAGGACGGACCCGAATGCTTCGCAGCCCTGGTGGACATTACGGCCGAGGAGGAGGCGCGCCGCAGGCAGCGGCAGAGCGACCGGCTGAGGCAGGCCGTGCTGGATGCCTTGCCGGCCGAGGTCGCGGTGCTGGACGCGCACGGGTGCATCATCGCCGTCAATCAGGCCTGGCGGCAGTTCGCCGAGGAGAACGGCGGATCCGCCGCCCTGCGCGAGGGCATCGGCATCGACTACCTCGCCGCCGGCCGTCGCCTCCAGGGCAAGGACGCGGATGCCGCAGGCCGCATCGCCGATCGCCTCGAGGCCCTGCTCGCGGGCAGCCTGTCGCGTTTCGTCCACGAATATCCCTGCCACACCCCTGACCGGCAACGCTGGTTTGCCGTCATCGCCGCACCCGTGCGCACCAAGCCCGCCGCCGCCGTGGTCGTGCACTTCGACATCACCGCCCGCAAGCTCGCCGAGGAGCGGGCGCGGCACGCAACCGAGACCATGGCCCAACGGGCCCGCATCAATGCGGTCGGAACCCTGGCCGTCTCTCTGATCCACGAGCTGACCCAGCCGCTCAGCGCCGCCGGCTTCTACAGCGGTACGGCGGTGGCCCTGCTGGCGCGGGGCACGGACGATCGCGAAAGGCTCACCCAAGTCCTCAACGGCGTCGACGACCAGATCAAGCGGACCGCCGACATCCTCCAGCGCCTGCGCGAGTTTATTCGGCGCCACCCCATGCACACCAAGCGGGCGCGGCTCGACGAGATCTTCCCGGAGGCACTCGAGCTGGTCCGATGGTTCGCCGCCGACCGCGAGGTCGACCTCGAGATAGCCTACCCCGCCCCGGCCACAGCGGTCATGGCGGACCCCTTGCAGATCGCCCAGGTGCTGGTCAATCTCATCTGCAACAGCATCCAGGCGATCGACGCCGCCGGCTCCCCGCACCGCACCGTCGCCGTCAGCGCCGCGCAACGGGCCGACGAGGTGGAGGTCACCGTGCGGGATACTGGACCGGGACTGCCCGCCGACCGGTTCAATGCCCTGTTCGACATCTTCGCCAGCTCCAAAGACGAGGGTCTCGGGATGGGCCTGGCGATCAGCCGTGAGATCGTCGAGGCGCACGGCGGCAAGCTCTGGGCCGAGCCGCCGGCACCGGGGGGCGCGGTATTCCACTTCACGCTGCCGCGCGCACGCCCCAAGGAGCCTGGGTGACACAAGCGCAGACCCCCGTCGCCGTCGACACCGATCTGGCCCCGCTCGACGCCATGGCAAGGCCGCTCGCGCAGGCCGGCCTCGGGGTCAGCCCGCCCGAGCAGGCCCCGATCGCCTGCCGCCTGAAAACCATGATTTCTTGATGGCCGGGGCAGCCGCTCCCGACGCCTCAGGTCGGTAGTCGTACGGATTACTCCCGGCCGAGGCCGCCCTAATGTTGGCGACCATTGGCAAGTCTCCACGCCCCGCTGACAGCAGACCATGCGCGCTTCGGCAACCCGAGGTTTTCGCCTGACCATTCGACATTGGCCAAGCTGGCCGCCGCGGAAGCGGCCTGGCTGAGGGGGGCGTGCGGCAGTGGGCCGCCGGCGATCCACCCGAAGCCGCGCGAGGAGCGGATTCGCGAGCTGGCCTATCTCCGGGCCGAGCGCCGTGGGTTCACGCCCGGCTTCGACCTGGAGGATTGGCTCTCTGCGGAACAGGAGCTCACCGCCGCTCGGCCGGACCTGAACGACTAGGCCAGCGACGGCGTTGCCCGCTGGCGTTCTCGGTCAAGGATCGGCACCGAGCGCCGGCGGACGGGCCCCCCGATCTGTTGCCGCAAGACCGCACTGGGCGCCCCGTCGGATCGGAGCGCGGCGCCCCCAGCCGCGGCCGGAAACGCCGGAAGTCTTCAGCGCTTCCCGACCCGCACCCCAACGATGCGCGGCCGGCATGCGCCAGGCGCTCGTGGGCGCGCCGCCAAGCAAGCTCGGACGGGATCTCGCTCGCCGCTCCCTGCGGCCCGAGGCGTGGCGAGCAACCGCGGGATGGGGACGTCCGCGCAGGCGATTGTCTCCCCCGAGCCCCGTTCGCGGCCGGCGCGGATCCTCCCGCCCTGTCGTGACAAGCCTCAGCAGCGGGCAAGCCTCCGGTGAGAAATTCCGCTCCACCTCCCGTGCTCGGGCCGGCGCAGGACGCAACGGCGTGACCCTCGCCGTGCCATACTCGGCCGTGTCAAGGCCATCGGCCCCGATCGAGACGGATTCCCAAGGCGGGAGGCTGGGTGCAAGATCCGCGCAAAGACGACGGCCCGGATCCCGAAAGGTTCTCTGCGGCAGGGCGGCGGCCGGCACAAGCCACTGAACGCGAGGCATCCCAGGCCGATGGCTGAACCCTTGCTCGATGTCACGGCCGGCGGCGATTTCTGCCGTCGGGTTCTCGACGCCTCCCTCAACGGCGTCTACATCCATGACCTTGGGCAAGCACGCAACACCTTCATCAACGCCGAATACACCCGCCTGACGGGCTACACGCTGTGGCAGCTCGCCGCCCTGGACGGCGCGGCCTTCTACGCCCTCTTCCACCCCGATGACCAGCCCCGGATCTCCGACCACCTGGCGGGCATCCGGACGGCCGGGGACGGCGAGGTCCGCGAGATCGAGTACCGCTTTCGCCGGGCGGACGGAACCTGGATCTGGTGCCTGTCGCGCGATGCGGTGTTCGAGCGCGCCGCCGACGGCTCGGTGCGAACCTTCATCGGCACCTTTCTCGACATCAGCGCACGCAAACAGGTGGAGGCCGCCCTGCGGGCGAGCGAGGCGCTAGCGCGCCGTCGTCTCGAGGAGATCGAGCTGATCTACGACAGCGCTCCGGTGGGGCTGTGTGTCCTCGACCGGGAGCTGCGCTTCGTTCGGGTCAACGCGCGCCTCGCCGAGATCAACGGCATCCCCGTCGCCGCGCACATCGGTCGGACCTTGCGCGAGGTCGTCCCCGCCCTGGCCGCGGAGGCCGAGCCGCGCATGCGCCAGGTGCTCGACACCGGCGAGCCGGTGCTCGACATGGAGATCATCGGGGAGACGCCCGCCCAGCCCGGCGTTCGGCGCACCTGGATCGAGAGCTGGCGCCCGCTGCGCGATGAGCGCGGCCAGATCGCGGGCATCAACATCGTCGCCCAAGAGGTCACCGCCGAGCGTAGGGACCGCGAAGCGCTGGCCGAAAGCCGCGAGCGCTACCGTCTGATCGCCGACTTTACCTACGACTGGGAGAGCTGGCGGGGGTCGGACGGGACCCTGCTCTGGACATCGCCCTCCTGCGAGCGTGTCACCGGCTACCCGCCCGAGGACTTCCTCGCCGACCCTGGCCTGCTCGGGCGGATTACCGAGCCGCAGGACTGGCCGGCCTTGGAGCAGCACCTGTGCGCGGGGCTGCGCGACCCGGGCTCGCAGCGGCTGCGCTTTCGCATCCGCCGCGCCGACGGGGAGCTCCGCTGGATGGAGCACGTCTGCCAGCCGGTGTTCGCCGCGGACGGCGCATTCGCGGGTCGCCGCAGCAGCACGCGCGATGTCACTGAGCGCTTGGTTGCCGAGGAGGCCTTGCGCCAGCGCGAGCGGGAGTTTGCGACCCTCGCCGAGCACTCGCCCGACATCATCGCGCGCTTCGACCGCGCGCTTCGGCATCGCTACGTGAATGCCGCCGTCGAGCGCGCGACCGGCCGGCCCCCGGCCGAGTTTATCGGCAAGACCAACGAGGAGCTCGGCATGCCGCCCGCGCTCTGCGCCCAGTGGGCGGCGGTCATACAGGCGGTGTTCGCGAGCGGCGAGCCGCAAAGCCTCGAGTTCGCCTTCCCCGCCCCGGACGGCGAGCGCTTCTACAGCCTGCGCGCGGTGCCCGAGCGAGCGACCGACGGCTCCGTGGCGACCGTGCTCTGCACCACCCGCGACGAGACCGAGCGGCGCTCAGCCGAGTCCCGCGCCCGATCGCTCGCGACGGTGGTGGAGAGCTCGGCCGACTTCATCGGCATCGCCGGCCTCGATGGGCGCGCCCTCTACCTCAACCGGGCCGGACAGGCCCTGGTCGGGCTCGACGGTGACGCGGCGGTGCGGGCCACCCGGGTCGAGGACTACCTGTTCCCCGAGGATATCCCCTTCGTGCGTCAGGAGGTGCTGCCCCAGGTCATGCGCGACGGGCGCTGGGCGCGCGATTTCCGCCTTCGGCACTTTCGCACCGGCGAGGCGATCGACGTGCACTGGGACATCGTGCGCATCGACGACCCCGAGACCGGTCAGCCCCGGCAGCTCGCCACCGTGACCCGCGACATTCGCAGGGAGAAGGCCGCCGAGGCGGCGCTACTGGAGGCCAACCGACGCAAGGACGAGTTCCTGGCCGTGCTCGGGCACGAGCTGCGCAACCCCATGGCGCCGATCCGCAACGCCGTGGAAGTGCTCCAACTGCGCGGCGGCGAGCAGGACGCGCAGACCCGCTGGGCACTGGCGCTGCTCGACCGCCAGACCGCCCATCTCAGCCGCCTCCTCGACGACCTGCTGGACATCTCGCGGATCACCCGGGGCCAGCTCAAGCTGGAGCACCAGCCGGTCGCGCTGCGTGAGGTCGTGCAGCAGGCCGTCGACGGTGTGGCGTCCCTCATGGAAGAGCGCCGCCATCGGCTGCGCGTCGCGCTGCCGGAGGCGGGAACCCAGGTCGAGGGCGACCCCGTGCGCCTCGCCCAGATCCTGCTCAACCTCCTGCTCAACGCCGCCAAGTACACGGAAGCAGGCGGCGCGATCCAGCTCCTGACGGAGGCGGACGCCCACGAGGTGCGGGTGCGGGTCTGCGACAACGGGCCCGGAATCCCCCCTGAGCGCCTGGAGGCCCTGTTCGCGCCATTCGCTCAGGGCCAGCGGGGGGAGGGCGCCGCCGCCGGCGGGCTGGGGCTCGGCCTCACCATCTCGCGGCGTCTCGCGGAGCTACACGGGGGGCGGCTGACGGCAAGGAGCGACTGGCCGCGGCACGGCTCGGAGTTCACGCTGCACCTGCCGCGCCTCGCCGCCGCCGAGCGGACGGCGCGACCCGCGGCACCCACCACGGCCGGCGGGCTTTCGGTGCTGGTGGTCGACGACAACGCCGATGTCGCCGGCGCGCTCGCCATGCTGCTGGAGATCCTCGGCAACCGCGTCGAGATCGCGCACTCCGGGGCCGAGGCACTCGCCCTGATGGCGCGCTTCCACCCGCGCCTGGCGCTGCTCGACATCGGGCTGCCCGACATGGATGGCCTCGACCTCGCCCGCCGCCTGCGCGAGCGCGTCCCAGACCCGAACCGGCTGCTGCTGGTGGCGGTGACCGGCTACGGTCACGACGAGGCGCGCGAGCGTTCCTTCGCCGCCGGCTTCGACCAGCACCTGGCCAAGCCGGGCGCCGGGATGAGGCAACCCCGGCATGCCTACCCTGTTTCCGGCTCCCGCGGCGACCGGGCTGCCGTGCGGGGTCAACGCAGCGGATGCGGTCGCGCCATGCGCGCGGGATCGAGCAGGGCCTCCAGCTCCGCCGGTGCGAGACCGCTCTGCTCGCGCGCGACATCGATCACCGCCCGGCCTTCGGCCAACGCGGTGCGGGCGATCCGCCCGGCGAGCTCGTAACCGATCCGCGGCGTCAGCGCAGTGGCAAGCATCGCGTTGCGCCGGGCCCGCTCGGCGAGCGCGCCGCCATCGACCTCGAAGCGGGCGATCGCCTGGGTCTCCAGTGCCCGCGCAGCCCCCGCGAGGAGGGCGAGCTGCTGGAGCAGGTCGAAGGCGATCAGTGGAAGCATGGTCGCAAGCTGAAACCGGTTGTCCTGAGCGGCCAGCGCGACCGCCGCGTCGAGGCCGATCACCTGCACGCAGGCCATGCCGGCCGCCTCCGGGATCACCGGGTTGACCTTGCCCGGCATGATGCTGCTGCCCGCCTGCAGCTCGGGAAGGCGCAGCTCCGCCAGGCCCGCGGAGGGACCGCTGTTCATCCAACGCAGATCGGTCGCGATCTTGAGCAGGGTGACGGCCGTCACCCGAAGCTGCCCGCTGAGCTCGACGGCGGTGTCCTGGGCGCCGATCGCGGCGAAGGCGTCGGGCGCCGGCCGGAAGGCGAGCCCGGTGCGCCCGGCGAGCGCCGCGGCGAACCGCGCCGCGAGCTCGGGGTGGGCGTTCAGACCCGTGCCGACCGCGGTCCCGCCCTGGGCGAGCTGCAGCAGCCGGACACGGGTGTCGCCGAGACGCGCGATGTCGGCGTCGATCTGGGCCGCCCAGCCGGATAGCTCCTGGCCGAGGGTGATGGGGACGGCGTCCATGAGGTGAGTCCGCCCGGTCTTCACGACCCCCTCGAACTCCCGCGCCCGCTCGCGGATCGCGTGCCCGAGCGCGCCCAGCGCCGCGAGCAGCCGCTCCAGCTCCAGTGCGGCGGCCACATGGATGGCGGTGGGGATGACGTCGTTGCTGCTCTGGCCGCGGTTGACCTCGTCGTTGGGGTGCACCGGCCGCCCCAGCCGTCGAGCGGCCAGCTCGGCAATCACCTCGTTGGCGTTCATGTTGGTGCTGGTCCCCGAGCCGGTCTGGAGCACGTCGAGCGGAAACTGATCGTCGTAGCGGCCCTCTGCGACCGCCATGGCGGCCGTCTCCAAGGCCTCGGCGAGGTCCGGGGGAAGTACCCCGAGCTCCCCGTTCGCCCGCGCCGCGCAGGCCTTGACCAGCCCGAGCGCGCGAATAAACGCGGGCGGGAAGCGCAGGGCGCTGATGGCGAAGTTGCGCATCGCAAGCCGTGTCTGCGGCCCGTAGAGCGGCCCCTCGGGCGGCTCGGGCGTGGGGCGAACGGATTCGGTCACTGGCTGGCCTCAGTGCCATCCGCCGTCGGGTGCGCCCTCGGGCGGACGGGCGGCGCTGCGCAGGTGGTACTTCTGGATGCGGTAGCGCAGCGTCTCGCGGGTGGTGCCCAGGGCGCGGGCGGCCGCGGTGATGTTGTAGCCGCTCTTCGCCAGGGCGGTCTGGATGATGTAGCTATCCATTTCGTCCAGGGCCATGGAACCGTCGAGCGGGATGATCAGGCGGTTGCCCTCCACCGCGGGGACACCCGGCGGGCGGGCGAGGCCGCCGCCGAGCTGCAGCCAGTGCTCGGGGAAGACGTCCCCGTCGGCCAACAGCACGGCGCGCTCGACCACGTTG